>JAHFTC010000053.1 GCA_023269585.1 Opitutaceae bacterium | reverse complement strand
CAACCATGCCGAAGTGCAGATTTCATAGATGAGGAGGACTTTCGCTGGGGTTGGCTTGCCGGCAATAGACCACTTGCTGGGTCTTTGCGCAGCAGACTCCGCGGCCATAGCCGCACCGGCTCGCGCGTTGGCGCCGCCGGGAAAAACGAGGTCGGCCACGGGGTGCATGGCCCGCAGCGTAGTGCCCGAGTCACGGCGCTCAAGGGAATTGCCGGCGCGAAAGCGCGGAGTCGGCCGCCGCCCTCCTCCGCGCAATCCGGCCCCTCTCTCCGCAGCGTCGGCCCCTGCATCATGTCAACTATTGGTTGACGTACCCTTCTCCGGTCAGTGTCACCAACACTGCTCCCGCACCCGCCCGGCTCCGGTCCGTCGCAGGGCACCCGCAGCGTCACCGGATCACAGCACGCGCAACGCGCCCGCGCCACACCGGAGGATCCCGCTGGTCAGCACTCGCGCCCGCAGGCCGCCGCGGTCCTTCAGCCACTCACACGCGCCGGGCGCCACCGCCACATCCATCCACTCACACGGCGAGCACTCCTCCGCGCCGCGAAAACGCACGCCCTGCAGTTCGAACTCCCGGCCGACCAGCGACAGCAGATCGACCCCGCGGGTGTACACATTGCGCCGCACCGCCGTCGGCCGCCCACCGGTGTGTCCCAGCGCCGCAATCAACCCCTCGTAGGTCTCCAGCGCGAAGAACGTGATCTGCCCCTTGTAGTCGGGCTTGTAGTCGAAAAACCGGTCGCCCGACAGCCCGCGGCCCGCGACGCACTCCACCGATTCCACCTCGATCGTCGGCGCCGTCCCCGCCTGCCGTCCGTGGTGTCCGTAAAAGTTGTGCCCGGGCGAGATCACCAGATGGCAGATCTCGATCGCGTGTTCGGGCAGAACTCCGCCTAGGTTGGCGTTTGGCATAGTGGGAGGCTCGGCTCACCGTGCGCGTCCGCGCCACCGACGCAATCCCGCACCGGCACGGCTGGACCGGTTCCGGAAGCGGTTTCGCCACCGCCGGAGATTGACCCTCCCCGTTTGCCCCACGACCCTCCCCGCCGCCCACCCGCCCCAGCACCATGCGCATCCTGTTCTTCGCCCACCTCAAGGAACTCGCCGGCTGCGCCGAATTCGACCTGCCGGCCGACGACCTCGACTCCGAGCAACTCTGGGCCCGCCTGCTCGAACGTTTTCCCGCGCTCGCCCGGGTCCGTGGTCAGACCCGCCTGAGCCGAAACTGCGAGCTGGCGGGGAGCACCACCCGCTTCCGTGCCGACGACGAAGTGGCTCTCATCCCGCCCGTGTCCGGAGGTTGAACATGCAACGCGAGATCACCCTCACCGACCAGCCCATCGACCTGCGCCGTCCGCTCCCGCCCGCGCTGGTCGGAACCGCCGGCGCCGTCGCCGAGTTCCAAGGACTTGTGCGCGCCGACGAAGCCGGCACCGCGATCTCCGCCCTCGAGTACGAGGCCTACGCCCCGATGGCAGAACGCGTCATACACCGCCTCTGCGAAGAGCTCCCCGCGGCTGGCGACTGTCTCTTCGCCCGGATCACGCACCGCATCGGCGTCGTGCCCGTCGGCGAGGCGGCCATCCACATCGTCGTCGCCGCGCGCCACCGCGCCGCCGCCTTCGCCTTCCTCGCCGCCTTCATGGACCGCCTCAAACAGGAGGTGCCGATCTGGAAGGTCCGCGCCCTGGACTCGACCGGGCAGCCCGTGCCCCCCAGGCCATGAACGCCACACCCCTGCCGCCTCCCACCGCGCTCGATGAAGTGCTGGCCGTTGTCCGCGGCGCCGGCGGCCCGCTCGCGACCGAGACCGTTCCGCTCGCGCTGGCGCTCGGCCGGGTGCTGCGTGAAACCATCGTCGCCCCCGAGGACCAACCGCCCTTCGCCCGCTCCGCCGTCGATGGTTTCGCCGTCCGCGTCGACGACACCGCCACCGAATTCCGAATCGTGGATTTCCTGCGCGCGGGCGACTGGCGTCCGCGCACCCTCGCGCCCGGTGAGGTCGTGCGCATCGCCACCGGTGCCGCACTACCCGCCGACGGCCTGCAAGTGATCATGGTCGAGGACACCGCCGTCGAAGCATCGTGCGTCCGAGTCTTGCGCCGCGATACGGAGCGCCATGTGCGCGAGCGCGGCGAGGATGCCCGCCGCGGCCAGCCGCTCGTCAATGCGCCCTGCCGTCTCTCCGCCGGCGCGCTCGCGCTGCTCGCCTCGCTCGGCGCCGCGACACCGCGCGTCGCCCGCCAGCCGCGGGTCGTCCACGTCGCGACCGGCAACGAGCTTGTCCCGCCGGAGCAGACACCCGCCACCGGGCAGATCCGCGATTCCAATACCACGCTGGTCCGCGCCTTCCTCGCCGCGCGCGGGCTCACGGCGCAACACCTCCGCGCGCCCGAGGACTTCGCCGCCGCGACCACCCTGCTCCGCGATCCGGCCCACGGCGCCGCCGAGACCGACCTCCTCCTGATCTCCGGCGGTGCGAGCGTGGGCGAACACGATTTCACCCGCCGTCTCCTCACCGATCTCGGCTACGAAATCCTCGTCGCCAAAGCCGCCACGCGCCCGGGCAAACCACTCCTCGTCGCGCGCCGCGGCACTGCGCTCGCGTTCGGTCTGCCCGGCAATCCGCTCGCGCACTTCGTCTGCCTTCACCTGTTCGTCCAAGCCGCGCTCGATGCCTTCGCCGGCCTGCCGCCGACCTCGCCGTTCCGCGACGGCCTGCTCGCCGCCGACCTCGACAACGACGGCAACGGCCGCGAAACCCTCTGGCCGGCGCACCTCGTTGCCCACGACTCCGCGCTCACGCTCGAGCCGCTCCGGTGGATTAGCTCGGGTGATCTCAGCTCGCTCGCTCGCGCCAACGCCTTCATTCGCGTCCCTGCCGGCACCGGTCGCCTTGCGCGCGGCACCCGCGTCGCGTTTGTTCCCACCTCGCCGTCCCCATGAGCGCCTCCGCCCGGAAGAAGTCCGCCGCCACCTTCTCGCACCTCGACGCCGCCGGTGCCGCACGGATGGTCGGCGTCGGCGCCAAGCCGGTGCAACACCGCCGCGCCAGCGCCGCCGCGCGCCTCGTGTGCCAGCCCGCGACGATCCGCGCGCTGCGCGCCAAGGCGCTGCCGAAGGGCGACGTGCTCACCGTCGCCCAGGTCGCCGGTATCCAAGCCGCCAAACGCACCGCCGAACTGATCCCCCTCTGCCACCCGCTCCCGCTCGACCGCGTCGCCGTCGAGTTCACGCTGCGCCGCGACGCCATCGACGTCCTCTGCACCGCCGAGACCAGCGCCAAGACCGGCGTCGAAATGGAGGCGCTCACCGGTGCCAGCATCGCCGCGCTCACGCTCTACGACATGTGCAAGGCCGTCGACAAAACCATGCGCATCGAAGGCGTGCACGTCGTCGAAAAAGTGAAGACATGAAAGCCAGCTCACAGGTAGGGACGGCGCCTCGCGTTTCTTGCCGCAAGAAACGCATTGGCCGCGTCCGCAACCGTTGCCAACGACTTGGTCCGGCACAATGACTTCGATGCCTTCTCACGCCTGCGCGTGGGTCGTCCCTTCAGGGCGACCGATCCCATTTCCGTTCATCCACCACCGCCAAATAGCGAGTCCAGCGACGCGGTCTGAAGAACCGCGCCACGCCGGAGCCGGACGCCGACGGAGCGGCGTCCCTACCCGCAATCAATCTCACCCCGACCTCGCCCCATGAAGATCGGCCGCCTCACCATCAGCGACCGCGCCAGCGCCGGCGTCTACGCCGATCGCAGCGGTCCCGAGATCGAGCGCCTGCTGCGCGCGAAGCTGAGCCCGTCGGCCGTGTTTCTCGCCGCCATCGTGCCCGACGAGGTCGAGGCCATCGCCGAGCAACTGCGCACCTTTGCCGACCGCGACGGTTGCGCCCTAGTCGTCACCACCGGCGGCACCGGCATCGGCCCGCGCGACCTCACCCCCGAGGCCACGCGCACCGTACTCGAGAAGGAGTTGCCGGGTTTCGGCGAGATCATGCGCGTGCAGTCCTTCGCCAAGATCCGCACCTCCATCCTCTCCCGCGCCACCGCCGGCACCCGCGGCCGCACGCTCATCGTGAATCTCCCCGGCAAGCCTTCCGCCGTCGCCGAGTGTCTTGAGATTCTGGGGCCGGCGTTGCACGAAGCCCTGGCCCACTTGCGCGGCGACGACCCCCACCTCGCGCCGCCCGCCCGCTGACGCCATGAACTCCTTCGGCCGTCACGTCGACTACCTGCGCATCTCGATCACCGACCGGTGCAACGAGCGCTGCCTCTACTGCATGCCCGAGGGCTACAAGGGTTGGGAGTCGACACCCGACCACCTCACCGCCGACGAGATCGTGCGCGTGGTGCGCGTCGCCGCCGGCCTCGGCTTCCGCAAATTCCGCCTCACCGGCGGCGAGCCGCTCGTACGCCGCGACATCGTCGAGATCGCGCGTGCGATGACCGCCATCCCCGGCGTGGAGCGCATCGCCCTCTCGACCAACGGCACCCGTCTCGCCGCCCTCGCCGCCCCGCTGCACGCGGCCGGCGTGCGCACGGCCAACGTCAGCCTCGACGCCCTCGATCCCGCGCTCTACCGCCGCATCACCGGGGGCGACGTCGCCCAGGTCCTCGCCGGTATCCGAGCCGCGGTGGCGGCCGGTTACGAGCGCGTGAAGCTCAACTGCGTGCTCATGCGCGGCGTGAACGAGGCCGAGCTCTGGCCCCTCGCGCGCTTCGCCGCCGAGCACGACCTCCCGTTGCGCGTGATCGAGCTCATGCCGCTCACCAGCACCGAGGTGCTCACCGAGGCCAACTTCTTCTCCGTCGCCGACGCCATGCGCGTCTTCACCGCGCACGACGAGCTCGTGGCGGAGCCCGGCCACCACGTCGGTTGGGGCCCGGCGAAGTATTTCCGTCTCCGCCGCACCGGCACGCTCGTCGGTTTCATCGGCGCGCTCACGACCGAGCACTTCTGCGAGACGTGCAACAAGATGCGCCTCACCGCCGACGGGAAGGTCCGCCCCTGCCTCGGCGACCACGGCGAGTTCGACCTGCGCGAGACGCTCCGCCACGCCCCGAACGACGACGCCCTGCGCGCGGTGTTCGAGGCCGCCCTGCGCGCCAAGCCGCGCGAGCACCAGTTCAACGGCCAGTACAAGCCCTGCCGTCCCATGACCGCCATCGGCGGCTGAGCGCCCCTGCCGCGGCGCAGGCCACTCAGCCTGCAATCCCTCACCTTCGCACCGCCCCGACCCTCCGGCACGGGAGGGCCGCAGATTCGGCCGCAGCGAACGCAAAGACCGCAGAAGTCGTAAGCAAGGTCCCAGAGTCCACAGAGGAAGGGAGCCCGAAGGAAAAGAAGTCCGCGGCCCCTGCGCGCCCCTCGCGCCAGCGCTACCCCCCCGATGGTGGGGCGGGCTTTACGCCCGTCATGCCGTTCCCACGCGCCGGTGCCCTCGCCATCGCCGCCATCAGCGGCCGAGCCAGGACGCAAATTCGTGTCGCGGTCGGACAGATTTTTGCGTCCTCGCCACCACGCGCCGCGCCGCGGCCCGTACCCTCGCCCGCGCCCGACCGCACAGAATCTTGTTCCGATCGGAACAAGATTTCGTGCGGTCCGCCGCACACCGCTAGAACTCCGCGCTCGCGCTCGGACCGCCGATACGAGAGTCCCCGCCACGCCTCGTCCCACGGAACCGCGACCCGATGAATCTCCAATCGACGATTGGAAATCTCGAATCCCCGCGCACCATCCGCTCGTGCCCTCGCCTCACGACCCTCGCGGCCTCTCGCGCCGCGACATGCTTGCCCGGCTCTTCCAGCCGGTGAAACGCGCCGCGGCCGCCGCCGCACCCACACCCATGACTCCGGCGCAACCGGCCCAGCGCCCCGCCGCCGCCCCGCCCCCACCGCCCGGCGCGTATTCGCATATCGCCGTCATCGCGGGCCGCGAATGCCTCGCCTACCAGGGCACCACTTGCACCACCTGCGTCGATCGCTGCCCGGTGCCCGGCGCGCTCGTGCTCGTGCAAGGTCTCCCGCGCGTCGAGCCCTCGATCTGCACCGGTTGCCGCCTCTGCCACGAGGTCTGCCCCGCGCCGGGCCTCGCCGTCCGCATCATGCCGCGCCCGCCCGGCCTGCCGCCGCCCGCGCCCGCTAGCACCTCCTGACCCTCCCGCCACACGTCGCGCGCTCCGCGATCATCGTGATCTCCGGCCTCCGCTCGCAGGAGGTGCCAAGGTCGCTGGTTCGGTCGAAACCTCCGGGAAGCCGAGGCTCGAAGCGGCCGTCTCGCCCCACCCCGAACAAGCCAATTCCGTCGAACGACCCCAGCGCGTCCCGCCAACCCGTCCGCAAGGCTTGCGCCGGGCGCCTTGCCGCATCCTGATCTGCGGCGCCACCCATGTCCGACTCCGCTCGACACCCATTTCTGCAGGGCCTGAGCAAACACCGCGGCACACCGCCCACGATCGTCGTGATCTTCGGCGCCTCCGGTGACCTCACCGCGCGCAAGCTCCTGCCGGCGCTCTACAACCTCGCCCACGACAACCTGCTCCCGGCCGACTTCCACCTCGTCGGCTTCAGCCGCTCGCCGCTGCCCGACGCCGAGTTCCGCGCCCTCGCCACCAAGGCGGTGCGCGACTTCTCCCGCCGCGCGCCGCACACGGCCGTGCTCGAGCGCCTCGCCGGGCGCCTTTCGTACGTGGCCGGCGGCTACGACGAGCCCGCCGCCTTCACCCGCCTCGCCGCGCACATCGCGGAACTCGAGCAACGTCTCGGCGGCGAGACCCAGGTGCTCTGCTACATCTCCACGCCGCCTTCGGTCTTCGGTGCGATCCTGCACCAACTCGGCGCCTGCGGCCTGGCCGCACGCCGCCTCGACAGCCCGCTGCACACGAAGGTCGTCATCGAAAAGCCCTTCGGCCGCGACCTCGCCTCCGCCCGCGCGCTCAACGCCGCCATCCGCGAGGTCTGCGCCGAAAAACAGGTGTACCGCATCGACCATTACCTCGGCAAGGAGACCGTGCAGGACCTGCTCGTGCAGCGTTTCGCCAACGCGATCTTCGAGCCGCTCTGGAACCGCAATTTCATCGACCACATCCAGATCACCGTGGCCGAGAACCTCGGCGTCGGCACGCGCGGCGGCTACTACGAGCAGAGCGGCGCCCTGCGCGACATGATCCAGAACCACACCATGCAGCTGCTCGCGCTCACCGCGATGGAGCCGCCCGTCTCGCTCGATGCCGAGGCCGTGCGCGACGAGAAGGTGAAGGTTCTCCGCGCCGTCCAGGCCCTCGCCCTCGGGCCCGAGGGCGACACCGCCCGCGCGCAGTACGCCGCCGGCATGGTCGGCGGCAAGATGGTCCCCGGCTACCGTGAGGAACCGGGCATCGCCGCGGACTCCGCCACCGAGACCTACACCGCGCTGCGCCTCTCCATCAACAACTGGCGCTGGCAGGGCGTGCCCTTCTACCTGCGCTCCGGCAAGCGCCTCGCCCGCCGCGTGTCCGAGATCGCGATTCAGTTCAAGCGCCCGCCCGGCACCCTCTTCGCCGCCGCCGGCGAACGCTTCGCCCTCGCGCCCAACACCCTCTCGTTCCTCATCCAGCCCGACGAGGGCCTTTCACTCGTGCTCAACGGCAAGGTGCCCGGCCTCGAGACCCGCACCCAACCCGTGAAGATGAGCTTCCGCTACGCCGCCACCTACGGCTCCGACACCCCGGAGGCCTACGAACGCCTAGTGCTCGACGCCCTCACCGGCGACGGCACGCTCTTCATCCGCGGCGACGAGGCCGAGGCGTCCTGGGAGCTCTGCACCCCGGTGCTCGACTCCTGGCGCGAACTCGGTCGCCAAGGAATGGACACCTACGCCGCCGGTTCCTGGGGCCCCGCCGCCGCCGACACCCTGCTCGCCCGCCACGGCCACCAGTGGCGGCAGCCTTGAGCCATGGCGCCGTCCCGCCCACCGACTGCTGCGCGTTCCGAAACTAGGAGCGTGCTTGCACGCGATCTGTGCTCCGCCGCGCCTGCAAGCAGGCTCCTACCTTCGATCCATTATCCCTGAACGCGCCATGTCCGCCGTCTTCCAAGTCCTGCCCGGCCAGCCGGTCCCCGTCGCGGAGATTGCCGCACGGCTCGCCCACCTCTGGGCCGACGAGGCCGACCACGGGCGCCCCGCGCCGGGCCGCGAAGACGCCAAGGCCTCCCAGATCAACCTAGTCGTGCACTTCGGCTTCGGCACCACGCCGGCCGATGCCCTCGTGCAGTTCCGCCACGCCGTCGACTTCGCCTCGCGCTATCCCAGCCGGGTCGTCGTGCTCTGCCCGCACGAGCCCGCCGCGCCCATCCACGAGATGAGCGCAAAGATCTACGGCGAGTGTTTCCTCGGCCGCACCCCGGGCGACGCCCGCTGCTGCGAGTTCGTCCTGCTGAGCTACCCGTTCGCCGCCCGCCGGTTCCTCGAGAGCCAAGTCTCGATCTGCCTCACCCCCGATCTGCCCCTCTACTATTGGGCCCACGCCTTCACCGACTGCGGCCGCATGGCCGACTACAACTACCTGCTGACGAAAGCGCAGCGCTTCCTCTTCGACAGCGCCGCCGCGCCCACCGGGGCGATCGACTTCGCGTGGCCGCGCCCGGAGAACGTGCGCGATCTCGCCTACGCGCGGATCCTGCCCGTTCGCCAGGCGCTCGGGCAATTCCTCGCGCGCCACCCGCCCGTGCAACTGGCCACCGGCCTGCGCGAGATCGTGGTCACCCACGGCGCCCCGCTCGCCGCCGAAGGCAACGCCCTCGTGCGCTGGGCCACCGCGCGACTGCACGCCTGCGGCGCCCCGGCCGGAGTCCCGCACCTGACGTTGGTCGCCCGCGCCCCCGACAGCCTCGGCCTCGAGTTGCGCTACGACAACGCCTCCCAATTCGTCTGGATCGGCCGCCTCGGAGGCGGTGAAGCCTGCTTGGCCGCCGATTTTGGCGACACCACCAGTCGCCTCACCACGCCGATCCACCTGCTGCCGCCCGAAACCGCCCTCGCCGACGCGATGTTCTTTCAGGACAGCGAGCCCGCCACTCCGGCGCGCCAGTAAGGTCTCCGGCACAAGCCCCCGGATACGTCCGGGAGTATCTCCCATTTTCACCCGGCCGAGTTAAGGTTTTTCGAATCCGGCCGAAACCCCACAAACGAGCACTCCGCTCGCGCACCAGCGAGCCGCCGCCGGGACGGGGCGGCGAAGGCCGAGGTAATCGCAGACGAACATGACGCCGATCAAGGCCCGCCGGCGGCCCCGATGCTATCGTGCCCCTGCATGTCGTTCACCGTGCACGAACTGGATGTCCGCCCGCTGCTCGCCACCGGCCAGCCGCCGCTCGACGCCATCCTCGCCGCCGTCGCCGCGTTGCCGCCGGGCGCCGCGCTGAAGTTGCGCGCACCCTTCGAGCCCCAACCACTCTACCCCAAGCTCGCCGGTCTCGGGCTCGACGCGTGCGCCCAGCGGGAAAACGACGGTTCCTACGTCATTCTCTTCTCGCCCCGGACCGTCCAACTCGACCTCCGCCTGCTCGAGCCGCCGGAGCCGATGCAACGCACGCTCGAGGCCGCCGCCACGCTCCCGCCCCGCGCGCGCATCGTATCCCGCACCCGTTTCCGGCCCGTGCACCTGCTCGCACTGCTTGCCGAGCAGGGCTTCGCCGCCACCTCCGCCGAGCAGCCCGATGGCACTTGGGAAAACGTGATCGCACACGCCACTGCATCCGACGCTTCATGACACCCGGCCCGAACTTCCGCGCGCAGGCGTTGCTCTCGTTTCCATTCTTCGGACTCGGGCTGGTGGCGCTGCTCGGCCTCGTCGCCTGGGCGGTCGCCGATCCCGGACTGTTCACCCAGCCCGCCCTCGCTCCCGCACCATTGGCCTTCGTCCACCTCGCCATCCTCGGCTGGCTGGCGCCGTTCGTGTTCGGCGCGGCCTACCAGCTCATTCCCGTGCTCGCCGAGGCGCCGCTCTGGAGCCGGCGCGGCGCGTGGGTGCACTTCAGTTTGCACGTGCTCGCGGCGCCGCCGCTGCTGCTGGTGCTGGCGCGCGGCGACTTCGCCGCCGCTGCGCCGTGGGGGACCTTGGTTGCCCTCGGCGCACTGGTCGGCGTGTTCGATCTCACCGTCACCGCCGACCGCCGCTCGCGCTGGACTCCCGACAACGTCGGCCTGCTGCTCGCGCTGTTCTGGCTCGCCGTCGCCGTCCTGCTCGGCGTGCTTTTGGCGCTGGTACGAGCCGGCCGAGTCACCGGCTTCGATGCCGACCGCCTGCGCGCGCTCCATCTGACCTGCGGCCTCGTGGGCTTCTTCGTCGGCACGCTGTTCGCCGTCTCCTTCAAGCTCGTGCCGATGTTCCTGATCGGGCGCCCCGGCGGCCGCTTCCGCCCCTGGCTCGTGCTCGCCCTGCTCCACGGCGCGCTCTTCCTGCTCGCCCCCGGCCTCCTTGGGGAACACCGGCCGCTCCTTCTGCTCGGCGCCGGGGCCCTCGCCGCCGCCACCGTCGGTTTCCTCGACGAAATCGTCGCCATGCTGCGGCGACGCTTCCGCGCCCCCGACTGGCCGTTGCTCACCTTCTTCGCCGGCGTGGCGATGCTCGTCCCCGCCGCGATCGCCGGCCTCGCGGCCCTGCTCGGCCTCGAGGGCACCGCGCTCCCGCCGCGCCCCGGAACGGCGCTGTTCGCGCTGCTGGTCTTCGGCGTGCTCACGCCGTGCATCCTCGGGATGGCGGGCAAGATCGTGCCGTTTCTCGCCTGGCAATGGCGCTACTCCGCCCACATCGGCCGCGCCCGCGTGCCGTTGGTCACCGATCTGTTCCGCCCCGCGCTGCTGCGGATCCAGACGTTCATCACCGTGCCCGCGTGCCTCACCCTCGCGGCCGGGGTGTGGCTCGACTCGGCACCGTTCCTGCACCTCGCCGCCGCCGGTCTGCTGCTCTCCGCCGCCACCCTCGCCCTCAACGTCGCCGGGCTCGTCCCGCACCTGCTCCGCCCGCGACTGCTCCCGCTCGCCGGCCCCGCCGCCTCCACCGCCTCCCGCCCATGAACGAAGTCGCCCAACCCACCCCGACGCCCGAGCTCGTCCTCCGCGCCCTCCATCACCTCATCGATCCGGAGGTCGGCGTGAACATCGTCGACCTCGGCATGATCGCCGATGTCGAGGTCGGCCCCGATGGCGCGGCGGTCGTCGTCATCCTCCCCACCACCCCGGGCTGCCCGATGCACGACGTCCTGGCCGATGGCACGCGCCAGATCGTCGGCAACCTCCACGGCGTCACTTCCGTCGACGTGCGTTTCGTGTACTCGCCGCCGTGGACGCCCGACCGGATTACGCCCGCCGGACGCGAAGCCCTCGTGCGTCGCTGAACTTCAACCACTCTCCGCCCTTTCACCATGGAAAACACCACCACTCCCCGCGCCGAAGAGCTCTTCGACGGCCGCGATCTGCCCTGCGAGACCAAGCGTCCCGCTTTCCTTTCGCGCTGCTGCAACCTGCCCATCGGGCACAGCTTCGTCTTCCTCAACGGCCACGATCCCGTGCCCCTGCGTCGCATGCTCGACCAGAACTTTCCCGGCAGTTTCGGCTGGGAAACCCTCGCCCCGCTCGAACCCGACGCCACCCGTCTGCGCGTGACGAAACTCGCCGAACCCGCCGGCGGGTTCCCGGCAGAGATGCTGGCCTTCTCCTGCTCGTAAGCGCGCCCGCCCTTCCCTCCACCGATTCCCCCCTCCTTACCCCGGCCCTCCCTCCGCCCCGGTCCGCCCTCCTCCCCGGTCCGCCAAATAAGTTCACGACCGTGAGTCTATTTGGCGGACCCGAAACGGCGATTTTCACTCGTCCCAGCCGAGGCCGACGGTCGCTTCCGCCAAATAAGTTCACGGTCGTGAACTTATTTGGCGGCGGATCCGCACGGGGTTTCCTGCCGCTGCTTGCCCGGGGCGGCGTGCGGCGTGGCCCTCGCGGGGGCTTCGGCTGGGCGGCTCGGGTCTCGCAACCTGAGGGCCGCCGCGCGCACCCCGAAGGGACCGGACTGCACCGGCCCGGCGTGCCTCCGCGCCCCATCGCCCGACGACACGCCTAAAGGAAACGCCCCGGTTCGCACCGGGGCGTTTCTTCATTTCCGGTCCTTAAACTACAGAACCGGCCGAACCGGCCGTACCCCCACAACCGAGCACTCTGCCTTCGCGCCGCCGGAGTCACCTGTGGTCGGCTAAACAGCGTCGTCGGCGGCGTCGACCACATAAGGCGCTCGCTATCCCCGCCGGTGTCGCGGGCCACCCGCCTCCCCCGCCGCGAGTGGGGAGAAATCCCGCCGCTTCCCCGGGAACTCGCTTAACTCGAAGCCGGAGCGCCCGATTGGGATCACAACCCCGCTCCCCTTTCGGGCACCGCACCCCCATTCCACCGTATGAACATCGGCTCCAAGATCATGCTCGGCGTCGCCGCCACCACCATGGCAGCCACCATCGCCGGAGTTGCCACCGTCTACGTGCTCGCCAAGCGCAACCGCGTCGCCGAATTGCGCGAAAAGATGAGCGCCATCATCGCCCAATCCGAGGACATGGCCGGCAACATGGACAAGATGTACTCGGCCAACTCGTTCGACGGGGCCGGCCTCCTCGAACGGGCCAAGCGGCAGCTCGGCTCCCGCCCGCTCCGGGAGGGTTATGCGGAAACCGATCTCTACCGCACCGTGCCGATCGTCGCCTCGTGGAACTCCGCCGCCGCCGCCGCCCAACGCGCCGGCTTCACCTTCTTCGTCGGCGGCCCCAAGGATTACACGCCCCGCAACGCCAAGAACCGCCTCGGCCCCGAATACGAGCCGATGTACGCGGCCTTCAACAACGGCGCCAAGGAATGGTTCTCCCGCGACGCCAACACCGGCGAACTCATCCTCGCCCGCCCCGTCCACCAGCGCCAGAGCTGCCTCGGCTGCCACGGCAACCCGGCCAACAGCCCCACCAAGGACGGCAAGGACATCCTCGGCCTGCCGATGGAAAACCAGAAGGTCGGCGATCTCGCCGGCGCCTTCATCCTCAAAGCTCCGATGACCGGCGACACCCGCGTGCTCGCCACCGCCGGCAACATGGCCTGGGTCGGCCTGCTCGTCACCGGCCTCTCCCTCGGCGGCTTCTGGTATTTCAGCACCCGCAACATCATCCGGCCCCTCGCCCGCGGAATCAACGAACTCGACGCCGTCTCCGAGCAGACCACTTCCGCCGCCTCCGAAGTCGCCGCCTCCGGCCAGGAACTCGCCGACGGCGCCAGCCGCCAGGCTGCCGCCCTTGAAGAGACCAGCGCCACGCTCGAGGAGATTTCGAGCATGACCAAGCGCAACTCCGAGCACGCGCAGAACGCCAAGGAACTCTCCGCTCAGACCCGCCATGCCGCCGAACAGGGCACCTCGCGCATGACCGGCATGCAGCAGGCGATGAACGAGATCAAATCCTCGTCCGACAACATCGCCAAGATCGTGAAGTCGATCGACGAGATCGCGTTCCAGACCAACATCCTCGCCCTCAACGCCGCCGTCGAGGCCGCCCGAGCCGGCGAAGCCGGTGCGGGTTTCGCCGTCGTCGCCGAAGAAGTACGCGCCCTCGCCCAACGTTCCGCCCAGGCCGCCCGCGAGACCGCGCAGAAGATCGAGGACTCCATCCAGAAGAGCGAGCAGGGCGTGCAGCTCTCCGCCGCCGTCGCCGAAAGTTTCTCCGACATCGCCGCCAAGGCGCGCAAGATGGACGACCTCGTCGCCGAGATCGCCACCGCCTCCCACGAACAATCGCAGGGCGTCGGCCAGGTCAGCTCGGCCATCTCCGACATGGACCGCGTCACGCAGTCCAATGCGGCCACCGCCGAGGAAAGCGCTTCCGCCGCCGAGGAACTCAACCAGCAGTCGCAATCCATCCGCGAACTGATCCACGCCTTCCACCGACTCGTCGGCGGTTCCTCGCCGGAGGTTACCTTCACCCACTCCGCCCACACCGCGTCCGCCGATCGTTCGTCGAAACCTCGCGCGGACTCCTCGCCCAAGCGGCCGATGGCCGGTGCGAGACACTGAGCGGTATCACGAAAAGGTGGAGCCGGCCGCGTCGAGCCCGGCACCTCAGGCCGGGGTCATCGCCCCGGTCTACAGTCCAACCAATTCCGCACGGGGTCCGACGTGAACCGGGTCGTGCAGGCTAGGCCGCGGCCAACCTGGCCCTCCCATCCGCGACACCGCACGGGGCGTCCGGCACTCGTCCCTCGACACTCGGCGCTCGTCCGGATCACTCCGGCTCGGCTCACGCCAGCGCCGCGATCTCCTTGAGCCGTTCGCGGATCGGCAGGTGCTGCGTGCAGGCATCCTCGCAGGCGCCGCACTCGGTGCACACCGCCGCCGCCGCGGCCGGCATCGACCAGTGCCACTTCAACCGGTCCTTCATCGCCGCATCACTGCCCTCGAGGATCTTCTGGTTGTAGGTGTCCATCAGCTTCGGGATCTCGATGGCGACCGGGCACGGGATGCAATAGCCACAGCCGGTGCAGAAGCCCTCGAAGCTCGAGCCGATGCTCGCCTTCACCCGTTCGATATGCTCCGGGGGATACGGCGAGAAGTTTTCGACCGCCGCCACCGCCTCGTCGACCTCACGCTCGCAGGAGAACCCGACCAGCGCGCAGGTGATCGCCGGCTGCGAGACGTTGAAGCGCAGCGCCGCCTGCACCACGTCCTTGTCCTGGGGGCTCTTGAGGAATGCGAGGCGCTCGGCGTTGCGCGGGATCAAGCCGCCGCCCAGCGGGTTCATCGTCGCCACGCCGATCCCGTGCCGCGCCGCGGACTCGAGCACCTGCGCGCGGAACGGAAAGTTGATCGCGTTGTAGCCGATCGTGATCCCCTCGAAGAGACCGGTGTCGAGCACCGCGGCGTTGTCCTCGCCATTGAGGTGCGACGAGACGACGAGGTGCTTGATCAAGCCCTCCTCCTTCGCGCGCTGCGCTGCGGCGATCGCCCCGCCCTGACGCCGCTCGTCGAGCGCGCCGGGCTGGAGCAAGCACCAGATGTGGAAGAAGTCGATCGAGTCGACGCCGAGCCGCTGGAGCGAGCGCTCGAGGCTGGCGCGGAGCTTGTCGCCATCGGACTCCGCGCACTTCGTGGAGACATGGAACGTGTCGCGCGGCATCGTCTTGAACGCGTGCCCCATGATGGCCTCGCTGCGGTCGTCGCAGTAGTACGGCGCCGTGTCGAAATAGTTGATGCCCCGGGCGTGGGCGTGGCGCACCACCGCCGCGGAGGCGTCGAGGTCGGTGGGATTGGCGAAGCGCATCGCGCCGAAGCCGATCACCGAAATGTCTTTGCCGGTTTTGCCGTACGGTTTCTTCCACATAGGGGTTCTCTGGTTCGGGGCAGGTTTAGCCGTGAGGCCCCGCGCCCCGCAAACCCCGCCCTACGCCAACAACGAGAACAACACCGGTTTAACGCGTCGCCCCTTCGTCCCATTCGTGGGACGGCACCTTCCCAACCGCGCTCCGCCCGCGACCGGCTCACCCCGTTTCATATTTCTTATCTCATTGTCCATTAGAGCCTAGCGTCTCAAATCCCGCGCTGGCACAAGCCCTGCAATAACCGGGCACACACACCTCATGGACATTCCCCGCCCCAACGTCGCCAAAGAGAAACGCCGCCGCCTCATCCTCTGGGCCTCCGCGGCCGTGGTCGTCCTCGCCGGCGTGACCTATTTCCTCTCCACCCTCAAGCCCGCCGCCCCCACCGTCGACCGCAGCCTCGTCTGGATCGACACCGTCAAGCAGGGCCCGATGGTCCGCCAGGTCCGCGGCCTCGGCACCCTCGTCCCGGTGGATATCCGTTGGCTCGCCGCCCGCACCAGCGGCCGCGTCGAACGCATCGTCCTGCGGCCCGGCGCCGTCGTGCAGCCCGACTCGCTCATCCTCGAACTCTCCAACCCCTACGTCGAACAGGCGGCCCTCAACGCCACCCTCGGACTCCGGGCCGGCGAAGCCGAGCTCGAGAGCCTCATCGCCCAGGTCGATCGCGGCCTGCTTGAAATGGAAGCCAACGCCGCCGGCGTGAAATCCGACTTCGAACGCGCCCGCCTCCAAGCGGAGGTCAATGACGAGCTCTTCAAGGACGGCCTCGTCGCCTCCGTCGTGCTCAAACAATCCAAGGTCAGCGCCGAGGCCGCCGCCGCCCGCTGGGAGATCGAGCAGAAACGCCTCGAACTCGCCCGCCGCACCCGCAACGCCCAGATCGCCCCCAAGGAGGCCGAGGTCGCCCGCCTCCGCGCCCAGGCCGAACTCTCCCGCCGCGATGCCGATGCCCTCCACGTCCGCGCCGGTGTCGCCGGCGTGCTCCAGGCCCTCCCGCTCGAGGTCGGCCAGCAAGTCGGCCCCGGCACCAACCTCGCCCGCGTCGCCGATCCCACCAATCTCAAGGCCGAGATCCGCATCGCGGAGACGCAGGCCAAAGATATTCTCATCGGCCAGATCGCCTCCGTCGACACCCGCAACGGCCTCGTCGCCGGCCGCGTCGCCCGCATCGATCCCGCCGTCGCCAACGGCACCGTCCTGGTCGATGTCGCCCTCACCGGCGACCTCCCCAAGGGCGCCCGCCCTGACCTCTCCGTCGACGGCACCGTCGAGCTCGAACGTCTCGACAACGTCGTCTTCGTCGGCCGCCCCGCCTTCGGCCAGGAGCGCAGCACGGTCGGCGTCTTCCGCCTCGACTCCGACGACAGCATCGCCACCCGCATTCCCGTCCAATTCGGTCGCAGCTCCGTCAACACCATCGAGATCCTCACCGGCCTCCAACCCGGCGACCGCGTGATCCTCTCGGACATGTCCAACTGGGACAGCACCGACCGCATCCGCCTGAATTGATCTTCAGTTCCCGATTTCCGATTCTCGACTCCTCCCTCCCGCCCCGTCCTCTGCCCTCCGACCACCGGCCACCGGCAGCCGCCTCCGCCCAATCGCAAATCGGCAATCCGAAATCGAAAACTTCCCGCCCTCCGCCATTCCGCACTCCGCAATTCGCCAATCCCCGCCCTCCGCCAATCTGCAATCCGCATTCCGAAATCCGCAATCCGTCCCTACTCCTTCCGCATTCCGCACTCCACATTCCGCAATCCGTACTCCGTCCTCCCATGTCCACCGCCTCCATACCTGAATCCGCCGCCACCACGCCGTCCGCCAATGGCCAGACCCTCATCAAGCTCGAGGGCATCAAGAAGGTCTTCCTCACCGACGAGGTCGAGACCCACGCCCTCTCCGGCATCCACCTCGACATCCTCAAAGGCGAGTTCGTCTCCATCGCCGGCCCCTCCGGCTGCGGCAAGTCGACGCTGCTCTCCATCCTCGGCCTGCTCGACTCGCCCTCCGACGGCAAATACCTGCTCAACGGCACCCCGGTCGAGAACCTCTCGCTCGCCGACCGCGCCCGTATCCGCAACCGGGAGATCGGCTTCATCTTCCAGTCGTTCAACCTCATCGGCGACCTCACCGTCTACGAGAACGTCGAGCTCCCCCTCACCTACCGCGGCATGCCCGCCGCCGAGCGCAAGCAGCGCGCCACCGCCGCCCTCGAGCGCGTCGGCATGGCCCACCGCGCCAAGCACCTCCCGTCCCAGCTCTCCGGCGGTCAGCAGCAGCGCGTCGCCGTCGCCCGCGCCCTCGCCGGCAGCCCCTCCGTCCTCCTGGCCGACGAGCCCACGGGCAACTTGGATTCGAAAAACGGCGACGCCGTGATGGAGCTGCTCCGCGACCTCCACCGCGCCGGCTCCACCATCGTCATGGTCACCCACGACAACCGTTTCGCCCGCAGCGCCGACCGCACCGTGCACCTCTTCGACGGCCGCATCGTCGAGGAACACACCGAAGGCTGACCGTCCCCGTAGCCGGACGACGCAGTTGTTCAGCCCCTCTGCAACTCGGTCCGGCTTAACGCCCGGGAATCATCCCTCGCGATGCCCCTCCGATGGTCGGGCGGGCATTTCGCCCGCCATTCCTCCCGGCCATTCGTTCGTCCTCCGTCCACCGTCTACAGTCCACCGTCCACCGCCCACAGTCCACCGTCCACCGTCCACCGCCCACAGTCCACCGTCCCCCGTCCCCCGCCATGCGCCTGCTCCTTCTCGGCCTTCTCGGCATTCCCTTCTTTCCGCTGCTCAGCCGCGGCGATGTCTCCGCCACCGTCGAAGAAACCCACGCCCTCGCCGCCACCGGCGAGGTGCTGGTCGAAAACGTCAACGGCTCGATCACGATCGAGACGTGGGACAAACCCGAAATACGCCTCGTCGCCGAGAAATCGGCCCGCGACGAAGCCGACCTCAAGGCCCTCGACATCCGTATCGACTCCGCCGAGAAACGCTTCGCCGTGAAGACCGTCTATCTCGACAAGGACGGCAGCTGGCTGAAGAAGTTCAGCAACACCGGCGAGGTCCGCTACAAGCTCACCGTCCCGCGCGCCGCCACGCTGCGCCGGATTGAGACCGTCAACGGCGCCATCTCCATCACCAACGTCCACGGCCGTGTCACCGCCAAGACCGTCAACGGTCGCATCGAAGCACGCGGGCTCACCAACGAGGTCGACCTCTCGACCGTCAACAACGGGATCGTGGCCGAGTTCGCTGCGATCGTCGACAAACAGGACATCGCCCTCGACACCGTCAACGGCTCCATCGAACTCCGCTTGCCCGCGACCGCCAGCGCCGAGCTCAAGGCGGCCACGATCAACGGTTCCATTGAGAACGACTTCGGCCTCGCGCCCTCCGCGGAAAGATGGATCGGCCGCAAACTCGAGGGCACGATCGGCGACGGCGCCGCCCGTATCCAACTCAAGACCGTCAACGGTTCCATCCAGATCCGCAAACCCCTCAGCGCCCTGGTCGAAAAACCCGCCGGGAATTGATCCGCGTTGCGGTCGAGGGCCGACCGTCCAGGGACGAGCGCGAGCCGCCGGTGGCTCAGCCGCTCCCGTTTCTCCTCGGTGCTCCGCCTCCCGGGGCTCCTCCCTCGACGCTCGAAGGGCGGATCACGGCCTAGTCCGAACCGAGCGACTCGGGTGAGCGGAACGAACTCCGCGACGCCGAGACGCCCTAGGCCGGCAAGAAGCGGGAACGCCCCGAACTAGCCGACAAAATGTTTTCCGCCGCGGGCACCGGCACCTCGGGGTGACGGTGCACTTGGCCTCACCGCGGCGGGGGCCTGCACCGGCTCGGCCGCTGCAGCTTCGGCTGCCGCGGCCGGGCTGGTGTCTTGCCCGCCGAGCACGACCCGCCTGAGCAGCACCATCTCGTGATGCACGCGGCTGGCCTGAGCCCGCATCTCCTGGGCCGCGCCCGCAGCCTCCTCCGCCGTGGCGGCGCCGGACTGCACCCCCTGCTCGATCTCGGCGAGGGCACGGCTCACCTGCTCGAGCGCCGTGGCCTGCTCGCTGCAGGCCCCGGCGATGCCTCCAACCAGTTTCTCGATACGCTGGGCGTCGTCCTTCACCTGCGAAAACTCCTCATTGGCGCTCACCGCCAGTTCACGGCTGCGCACCACGAGCGTGCCAGCCTTGGCCAGCGTATCGCCCGAGTCGCGCGCCGCCGAAGCCGCATGTCCCGCGAGAATCTGTAGAGCCTTCCCCCGGGGGCTCGTCCCGCTACTGGGACTCCGCTGTCCCAAGGCCGATGGTCCGGGCCAAATTGAAGAGGACGTGATCTAACCCATCTGTCTATCCACCTGCTACTTACGTATCGCGACCGCCGCTGGCACACGGCGTGCAATTGTTCCATCGCCACCGCTCCGCCCGCTTCGTTCACCGTCCTCCGTCCACCGCCCACCGGCCCTCCGTTCCTGCCCGATTCCCGTTTTCCCCATTCTCCGCTCCGTCATTCCGCCTTCCGCCTTCCCCAATCCGCATTCCGCAATCCGCATTCCGCAATTTCCCATGCTCTCCGATCTCCGCCTCGCCCTTCGCACCCTCGCCAAGTCCCCCGGGTTCACCGCCATCGCCGTGCTCACCCTCGCCCTCGGCATCGGCCTGAGCACCTCCGCCTTCTCCCTCACCAACGTCCTGCTTTTCCGCAACCTGCCCTACCCGCAGAGCGAGGAACTGGTGCGCGTCTTCCGCACCGCGCCCCAGGCCCAACGCTGGAACCACCACCCCGGCAACGCCCTCGATATCCGCGCTGCGGCGACAACCTTCTCCTCGGTCGCCCTCTATTCATTCGACTCCCTCGCCTACGCCGAGTCGGACGAACCCGCCATCCAGATCACCGGCCTCAACGTCGCCCCCAACTTCTTCGCCACCCTCGGTGTCGCTCCAGCCCTCGGCCGCCTTTTCGCCCCCGATGAGGACCAGCCCGGCCGCAGCAACGTCGCCGTGCTCACCCACCGCATGTGGACCCGCCGCTTCGGCGCCGATCCCGCGATCCTCGGCCGTTCCGTCCGCATCAACGGCGAAACCCACACCATCGTCGGCGTGCTCCCGACGACCTTCGAGGCGCCGCTGGTCTGGGGCCCCACCGAACTCCTCCGCCCGCTCACCATCCACCCGCACTACCCGACCACCCGCAACGGCGGCTGGATGCAGATCATCGGCCGCCGCAAGCCCGGCGTCCCGCTCGCCCAAATCCAAGGCGAGCTCTCGACCATCGCCTCCCGCCTCGCCCGCGAATACCCGAAGGAGAACGCCTCCGACGGCCTGCGCGCCGTCGACCTCAAGTCCGCCAACATGGACTCCGTCAGCCGCGCGATCCTCTGGATGATGCCCGTGCTCTCCACCCTCGTGCTCGTCATCGCCTGCGCCAACCTCGCCAGCCTCCTGCTCGCCCGCGCCTTCGGCCGCAGCCGCGAGTTCGCCATCCGCTCCGCCCTCGGCGCCTCCCGCTCCCACCTCATGCGCCCGCTGCTCTCCGAGAGCTTCCTGCTCGCCGTCGCCGGCGGCATCGTCGGCCTGCTCTTCGCCGCCTGGGGCGCCAACCTCCTCGGCCGAAATCTCCAGATCAACAACGAGTACGGCCTCGACATCCCGCTCGACGGCCGCGTGCTCGCCTTCGCCGTGGTCAGCGCGGTCCTCAGCGGCTTCGCCTTCGGCCTCGCCCCCGCCTGGCTCGCCGCCCGCACCCCCGCCGCCGACAGCCTCAAGGACGGCTCCCGCGGCAGCACCGCCGGCCGCTCGCATCATCGTCTCAAGTACGCCCTCATCGCCGGCGAGCTCGCCTTCGCCCTCGTCCTCGTCGGCGTCGCCGGCTCCTTCGCCCTCGGCTCCCGCGCCTTCCTGCGCCGCGAGCTCGGCTGGTCGCCCGACGGCGTCTACTCCGGCTACCTCGTGACTCCGTGGAATCGCTACGGCGATAACGACAAGCTCCGCACCTTCCACCGCGACCTGCTCGAGCGCCTCGCCGCCATCCCCGGTGTCGACCACGCCTCCATCACCACCGGCCTCCCGATCTTCTCCTTCTTCGGCAACACCAACGTCGTCGCCGAGGGCCACACTGTGCCCGAGGGCCAGGAGCCCCTCGCCATGGAGGCCTCCGTCTCAGCGGACTATTTCGCCGTCGCCAAGATCCCGCTGCTGCGCGGCGCCGCCTTCCCCGCCGACCTCCGCTCCGACTCCCGGCCCATGGTCATCGTCAACGACTCCCTCGCCCGCCGCTTCTGGCCCGGGGAGGACGCCGTCGGAAAGCGCGTCAAACTCAAGGGGCTCGACACCCTCGCCGAGGTCATGGGCGTGGTGGGCGATGTCCGCCTCGCCGCCAATCTCTGCCAACCCGACACCCCCCTCCAGCTCTACCGGCCGCTCGTGCAGAACCCGCCGCGTTACCAGTTGATCGCCCTGCGCTCGTCCGTCCCGCCCGAGACCCTCACCCCCTCCGTGCGCCGGGCCGTGGCCGCCCTCGACCCCGATCTCCCCGTGGCCAACCCGGGCTCCGTGCGCGAAGGCGTCCGGCAGGGCCTCGCCAACATCAACGTCGTCATCGCCAACCTCGCCATCTTCGCCGCCATGGGCCTGCTCATCGCCGTGATCGGGCTGTACGGCGTGATCGCCAACCTCACCGCCCAGCGCACCCGCGACATCGGCGTGCGTATCGCGCTCGGCGCCGGCTACCGCGACATCGTCACCATGGTTCTCCGACAGGGCCTGATCCTCTTCGCGCTCGGCATGGCCCTCGGCTTGCCGCTCTTCCTCGCCGCCCGTGTCTTCCTCTCGCGCGCCATGGCCTCGATGCCGTTCCCCGGGCTCTGGCTGCCGCTCGCCACCCTCGCCGTCCTCGGTGTCGCCACGCTGGTCGCCTGCTGGCTGCCCGCCCGCCGCGCCGCCCGCGTCGACCCCCTCATCGCCCTCCAGGCCGACTGACGGGATTTTCGATTTCCGATTTCCGATTTTCAATTCTTCAACCGCAGACACCGGTCCCGGCCAGCCCTGCGGCCAATCGAAGATCACCAATCCCGAATCAAAGAGCCCGCCGCTTCCGCAATCGCAAATCGGCAATCCCAAATCGAAAATGTTCCAGGATCTCCGTTACGCCCTCCGCCAGATCGTGAAGGCCCCCGGCTTCACCGCCATAGCCGTGCTCACCCTCGCGCTCGGGATCGGCGCCAACACCGCCATCTTCAGCGTCGTCCAGGCCGCCCTGCTCTCGCCCCTTCCGTACCCTGATTCCGGACGCATCATGCAGATCTGGCATGCGCCCGTCCCCGGCGCGCGGGCCTCCGCCGATGGCGGCACCTTCCTCGACTGCCAGCCGTACGCGAAGTCCTTCGAGTTCTTCGCCGCCGCCCATGCCGTCGACCTCAATCTCTCCGGCGTCGCCGAGCCCGCCCAGGTTTCCGGCACCGCCGTCTCCGCCGAATACCTCCGCGTCTTCGGGCTGAAACCCGTGCTCGGCCGCGATTTCCTCCCCGAGGAGGACAGCGCCGGCGGCGACAACTTCGTCGTCATCCTCACCCACGAGATGTGGACCCAGCGCTTTGCCGCCGATCCCTCCATCCTGGGAAAACCGGTCCACCTCGACGGCCGCAGCTACACCGTCATCGGCGTGCTCGGGCCCGCCGCCCTGGCCAACCCGGGCGTCGAGTTCCTCGTGCCCGCGGCGATCCGGGCGGCCGAATACAAGCAGACTCGAAACTACAACTACGTCTGCGCGGTCTTCGGCCGGTTGAAGCCCGGCGCCACCCTCGCGCAGGCCCAGGCGGAACTCGTCGCCGGCGCCGATGCCGTCCGCTCCCTCTACCCGCCCAACAAGGCCACCTGGACCGTCACCGTCCAGTCGCTCCAGGACTCCCTGACCGGCAACTCGCGCCCGTACATCCTCACCTTGATGGCGATCGTCGCCGTGGTGCTCCTCATCGCCTGCGCCAATGTCGCCAACCTGATGCTGGCCCGCGCCGCAACCCGCCAGACCGAGATCGCCGTGCGGGTCGCCCTCGGCGCCAGCGCCGGGCGGGTCGTGCGACTGCTGCTCATCGAGAGCACGCTGCTGGGCCTGCTCGGCGGCGTGGCCGGCCTGTTCGTCGCCGCGTGGGGCATCGGACCGCTCATCGCCTTCGCGGCCACCGGCCTCGGGCCCACCACTGCGGTGACCCTGAATGGAGGCGTGCTGGTGTTCACCCTCGGGATCTCGGTCGCGACCGGCCTCGCCTTCGGGCTCGTGCCCGCCTGGCGCGTCGCCCGCCCCGAACTTGCCCACGACCTCAAGGAGAGTTCGCGGGGGACCTCCGGCGGTTCGCGCCAGCGACTCCAGCGCCTGTTCATCGTCGGCGAGACCGCCCTCACCGTGACCCTGCTTTTCGTGGCCGGACTGCTCCTGCGCAGCTTCATCGCCACCCTCGACAACGACCTCGGCCTGAACCGCGACAACGTGCTGCTCTTCTCCCTCAACCGGACCAGCAGCTCGTCCCCCACCCCCCAGCACCGTGTCCGATTCGTGGAGTCGGTCTTGCGCGAGCTCGCCGCCCAGCCCGGGGTCGCCTCGGCCGGCATGATCTCCACCGCCCCCTTCAACAACCGCAACTACTACGGCGACACCATCCGCCGCTCGGAGGACCCCGATCCGCGCTCCGACGTCGGCACGGGTTTCGACGGCGTCGCCGGCAATTTCTTCCAGACCCTGGGCGCCCCGCTCCTGCGCGGTCGTTTCCTCAACGAGGCGGACAGCGTGGATGGCGCCCAGAAGGCCATGGTGATCAACCAGACCCTCGCCCGCCGCCTCTTCGCCGCCGAGGACCCCATCGGCCGCCAGGTCCGTTTCAAGAACGCGGATTGGCTGGTGGTCGGTCTCGTGCGCGACATGGCCCGCGCCCAGCTCGACGCACCGCCACCGCCGATGGCCTATCTCCCGGTCCTCCACTTTCCCTGGACGGTCACGATCGCCGTGCGCACCCACGGCTCGCCCCTCGCGGCGGTCGACGGGATTCGCCGTGCCGTTCAGACCGTGGATCCCGACCAGCCCATCGCCAACCTCGTCACCCTGCAGCAGGCCATCGACAGTTCGTTCACCCTGCGCCTGCGCCGCACGATGCTGATCCTCGTCGGCTCCTTCGCCGGCATCGCCCTGCTGCTCGCCTGCGTCGGCCTCTACGGCGTGATGTCGTATTCTGTTACCCAGCGCACCCGGGAGATCGGAGTCCGCATCGCCCTCGGGGCCGATTCGAGCCAGGTGCTCGGGCACGTCGTGCGGGGCGGCCTGCTGCTGGTGCTCGTCGGCGTGCTGCTGGGATCGCTCGGCAGCGTGGGCGCCGGTTTCGGGGTGGCGAACCAGCTCTATGGCACGCAGCTCGCCGACACCGCCGTCGTGTTCGCGCTCGTCGCCGTCGTGCTTCTGCTCGTCGCCGCCCTCGCCTGCTGGCTCCCCGCCCGCCGCGCCACCCGCGTCGACCCCATGGTCGCCCTGCGCGCCGACTAGCCGCTGCGCGGAAGGACCAAGTTCCAAGGGCCAAGTACCAAGTCCCGCCGTCTGTGGCACTGCTCTCCGCGATTCCGTCCTGCGTAGTCCGTCATCTGCCCTCTGTCCTCTGCCGACCGCCCACGGTCCACCGTCCACCGTTCACTGGTCACCGTCCACCGTCCACCGACCACTGGTCACCGCCTTCCTCACTCCCCCATTCCGCAATCCGCACTCCGCAATCCGCATTCCGCATTCCGTCCTCCCATGCTCCCCTCCGGCCTGCTCCGCCTCGCCCTCTGCGCCGCCACGTTGACCGCCACCTGCGCCGCCCTCGCCGCCGACGCCCCGTTCGCCGCCTCCGCTGAGACCGCCAAACGCGTCGTCCGTCTCGACGGCACCTGGCGCTTCGCCGTCGGCGACGATCCCGCCCGCGCCACACCGGATTTCGATGACGACGCCTGGGCCGAGCTCGACGTCCCCTCCACCTGGCAGGACGAGGGCTATCGCGACTACAACGGTTTCGCGTGGTACCGGAAAACGTTCAAGATGCCCGCCGGTTACGAGCAGCAGAACCTCGTGCTTTCCCTTGGCCGGATCGACGACACCGACGAGGTGTTCGTCAACGGCCAGCGGATCGGCGGGCTCGGCCAGTTCCCACCGTCATACCGTTCCGCCTACGGTGAGCGCCGGGTTTACGTGGTGCCCGCCGCACTCCTCCGGCCGAAGAAACAGAATGTGGTCGCCGTCCGCGTCTTCGACGGCGGCGGCGTGGGCGGCCTCGTGCGCGGCCGGATCGGCCTCTACAACGGCTATCCGCTGCCCGCCGGCCTCGCGCTCGACGGCGAGTGGAAGTTCGCCCCCGGCGACAACCCGGCGTGGAAAGAACCCGCCGCCGACGAGTCCGCCTTCCGTCCGATCATGGTGCCCTCGGCTTGGGAGCACGCGGGCCATCCCGACCTCGATGGTTACGGCTGGTACCGCAAGAGCTTCCGCGTCGAACGCCCCTTCGCCGAACAGACGCTCGTGCTCCTGCTCGGGAAGATCGACGACTTCGACGAGGTGTTCCTCAACGGCGTCTCGATCGGCCGCAGCGGCCGCGTCGACGATCCCGTCCCGCGCGGCGAGGATCGCACCTACTCGCTCCAGCGCGCCTACAACTTCCCCGCGTCGCTGCTGCGGGAGACCAACGTCATCGCCGTGCGCGTCTGCGACACCCATGGCGTCGGTGGCATCTACGAAGGCCCGCTCGGGATCCTCACCCAAACCCAGTTCACCCAGTACTGGGACTCCCGCCGCGACCGCCCCGGCGACGCCCTCCTCAAACTCCTCCGCGCCTTCGAGGACTGAGAGTCCAAAGACCCGAAGTGGCAGGTTCCAAGTAACAAGCACCAGGGAATCCCGAACAAACTGGCGAAACGCCAGAACGAGAAACCGCCCACCGCCCACTGTCTACCGTTCACCGGCGCCCCTTCCGTCCCCTCCGGACTCCGCACTCCCCATTCCGCAATCCGCATTCCGCAATTCCGTCATGCTTTCCCTCCGCCATCTCTCCCGCGTGTACCCGCTCAAGAGCGGGCCCTACTACGCCCTGCGCAACATCAACCTCGAGATCGCGGAGGGTGAGTTCGTCTCCATCATGGGCCCCTCCGGCTCCGGCAAGTCCACGCTCCTCCACATCCTCGGCCTGCACGACTCGGAGTGGGAGGGCGAATACCGCTTCCAGGACGTCGACATCCACCGCCAAAGCAAGGCCCAGCGTTCCGAGCTGCAGAAGAAGAACATCGGTTTCATCTTCCAGGCCTACCACCTGCTCGACGACCTCACCATCGCCGAGAACCTCGAGATCCCGCTCACCTACCGCAACATCCCCCGCCGGGAGCGCCAGTCCACCGTCTGCGATCTGCTCGACCGCTTCCAGATGGTCGGCAAGCGCGACCTCTTCCCCAACCAGCTCTCCGGCGGCCAGCAGCAGCTCGTCGGCGTCGCCCGCGCCCTCGCCGCCAACCCCAAGCTCCTCCTCGCCGACGAACCCACCGGCAACCTCCACTCCGACCAGGGCCGCACCATCATGGAGCTGTTCCAGAAGCTGAATCGGGAAAGCGGAGTCACCATCGTGCAGGTCACCCACTCCGCCGAGAACGCCGCCTTCGGCCACCGCATCATCCGCCTCGCCGACGGCCTGCAGGTCGGCAACTGACGGGATTTTCGATTTCAGATTTCCGATTGCCGATTTTCCGAACCCTCAACCTCCGAAGCCGTCCTCCGTCCAGCCTCGTACCACAGCGCGCAAGCGCGAGGAACGAGGCGAGGGAGGCCAAAGGCCGACCCACCTCCGTCCGCCAACCACTGTCCACCGGTCACCGGCAATCGCCCTCCGCCCAATCCGCATTCCGCAATCCGCATTCCGCAATTCTCCGTCCTCCGAGTTCCTCCGGTCACCGGCCACCGTCCACTGTCTACCGTTCACTGGTGCCCCTTCCGCCCAATCCGCATTCCGCAATCCGCATTCCGCAATTTCGATGTCCAACCTCCGCCACGCCCTCCGCGCCCTGCTCAAGACCCCGGGCTTCACCGCCGCCGCCGTCGCCACGATCGCGCTCTGCCTCGGCGCCAACCTCGCGCTCTTCGCCGTCGTCGATGCCGTACTGCTCCGCGCGCTGCCCTTCCCCGAACCCGAGCGGCTCGCGATCCTGTTCAACGCGTATCCGGGGGCCGGTGTCCAGCGCTCGTCCGCCTCGGTCCCCAACTACTTCGAGCGCCGCGGCGCCCTTCCCGCGTTCGCATCCCTCTCCCTCTTCGAGGGCGCCAGCTTCATCGTCGGCGATGGCCAGAGCCCCAACCGCGTCGAGGCCGCCCGCGTCTCCCCCGAGTTCTTCGCCACCCTCGGCACACCGCTCGCGCAGGGGCGTGCCTTCACCGAGGCCGAGCTCACCTACCAGACCGACCAGGTCGCCATCCTCACCGACGAGTTCTGGCGCCACCA
>JAHFTC010000052.1 GCA_023269585.1 Opitutaceae bacterium | reverse complement strand
GTTCGGCTTCCGGAGATCGCAATCGATGATGATCGTCTTCTCCCCATTGGAGGCGAACGTGAGGGCGAGGTTCGAGGTCACGAACGACTTGCCCTCGCTCGGCGTCGTACTGGTGACGAGGATGACCTTGGCGTTCTTGCTGTCGTCGCGCAGGCGCAGGTTGGAGTGCAGCGAGAGGAAAGCCTCGGCCGCCTGCGGATCGGCGTTGGAGAGCGCCACCTGCGATTTCTCGGTGGCCTCCATCCGGCGGATCTGCGGCACGATGGCGACAAGCGGCAGACCCACCACCCCCTCGATGTCGAACGCGCTTTTCACGCGGTCGTCGATGAACGCGACGAAGAAGGCGAAGGCCAAGCCGAGGCCCGCGCCGCCGAAGAAGCCCAGCGCGATGTTGGTAATGTAGTTCGGCGACGAGTGACCGCCCGGCGACGGCGGCACCGCCCGGTCGAGGCGACGGGCATTCTGGCTTTCGATGTTCGCGTTCATCGCGGTCTCGCGCATGCGTCCGACGATCATCCCCAGAATCTGCTCGTTGACCGTGAGCTCGTTTTGCGCCGTCCCGTAATCCACCATCAACCGATCAAGCTTGAGCGAGTCGGCCTCCTGTGCCGCCAAGTCCGCGGCGGTTTGTTCGCGGGTTCGGCGGGCGGTCGCGAACTCGTTCTGCACGTTGCTCGCGGCGGTCTCGAGCGCTCGGACCAACTCGGTCTCCGTCTGACTGAGGGAACGGGCCGCCTCAATCATCCGCGGGTGTTTCGCCCGGTAGCGCTGCTCGAGTTGGGCGACCGCGATCTTCTGCGCCGCAACCTGCTGGGAAAGGCTCTGAATCCCGGGACTCGAGGCGATGAAGGTGAGCTCCAACAACGAACCGCCGGAACGCCTGACTTCCTGCACCTGCTGCCAGCGGACTTCCGCGTCCTGCATCCGGGCGGAGGATTCCGTAAGCAACTGGTTGAGCGCTTTGAGCCGCTCGGTGACGATGTCCTTGCGCTGGTCGAGGGAGACCATGTTGTTCCGCTCCTTCACCGACTGCAGATTGATCGCCAACTCCTGGACTTTCTTGCTCTGGCTGTCGGCGCGGTTCTTCAGGTCCTCGACCGCCTTCATCGACTCGGCCATGCGCTGGCGCGCGTTGTAGTTCATGTACTCGTCGACGAACAGATTCGCGACCTTCGCCGCCACCGTCGGATCCGGATGGGTGTAGGTGATCGCGATCACGCGGGTCTGCCGAACCGGCACGATCTTCCGGTTGCCGCCGATGATTTCGCGAGGGGAAACCGGATCGCCGCTTCCGCCCTTGTCATAGGGAGCCATGAAGGCCTTGGCATCGGGACCGACGATACGCTCGGCCACCTTGTCGATGATCGCCGAACTCTCGAGCAGCTTCACCTGGGTGCCGAGATCCTCCGGGCCACGGATATCGTTGTCGCGGATCTCCTCGACCTTCATCACCACCGCATCCCGCCGCATGATCTCAACCGTGGCGGCCGCCGTGTACAATTTGGTGCGGCTGAACGTGTAGACCATCGTCGCGCTGAAAACGACGAGGAAGACCACGATCACATACCACATGCGCTCCCGCAGGATCAGCAGGTAGTCGCGAATGTTGCGCTGCGGGGCGTTCTCCGCCTCGCCATAGCCGTACTCCATGCCGTAGCCGTAGTGTCCTTCGGCGGCCGCATAGCCGTGCATCGGCTGCCGCGGCTTGCGCGCCTGCCCACCTGCTGCGGACGTTTCGTCGGACGATTCTCGGTCGGTCATAGACGAATCTCCGGGACGAAGATCACATCGTCCTTGCGCAGAATCATGGGATCTTTGGCGACACCGGACATGAGTTCATCGACGTTCACCACAATGTTCTCGATTTGGCCGTCGGCGAGGGTGCGCGTCAGTCGCACCCTCCGACGGTCGGCATACCGGCTGAAGCCGCCCGCTCGCGAGATCGCATCGATCAGCGTCAACCGCTGCTCCGGCGGGTATTCAACCGCCTGTGGCGAGTTGACCGAGCCCAGCACGTTGACCGTCCGGACCTGATATTTCAGTACCGTGAGGGTGATCTGCGGGTTGACCAGAAAGTCGCGATCATAGGCTTCGCGCACCGCCTGCTCGACCTCGGCGAGAGTCCGGCCCTTCGCTTCAATCTTGCCGATCAGGGGGAGGAAAAGATCCCCCTCTTGGGAGACGCGAAGTTCACGGTCCAGGTCGGGCTCCTGAAACACCTTGATCCCGACCACGTCGCCGGGCTCGAGGGTGTAGTCCTTGCCGACCTCAACCTCCGCCCGCAATTGGGGCAGGAGGAGAAGAGCCACCAGAAGATAGGCCACGAGGCCTTGCCTCGGAAGCCACGCGCGCGCCACCGCGGCGTAGCCGGCTAGAGGAGGGACCGACGGGAGTCTGATCACTTCAGAAACGGAGCGAGGCCCCGACGCTCAGGATGTTGTTGTTGAAGTCCAGGCCGGCGCGGTTCGATGAGTTCTCCCGATAGATATACGCCGCCTGGAAGGAAATCACCTCGCTCAGCGCGTAGACCACGCCCACATCGCCCACGAAGAAATCATCCTTGCGGCTGCCCGTAAGCCCCGGCGTCGGCACCAGCGCGTACTTGGTCGACTGCCAGCTCAGGCCGGCGCGGGCGCTCCATTGCGGGTTGAACTCGAAGCGACCACCGGCGCGCATGCTCAACGCCTCCTGCGACGTGCCCAGTTCCGAGTTCGAGAAATCGTTCGAGGCGGTGAAGTCGAAGGAGGTCTTCGGCGAATAGACGTAGGTCAGCGAGCCCATGAGGCCGAGCTGGCTGGTCGAGCTCGCGACATCAAGATCTCGGATACCATAGCCGACCCGCACCTGGCCGCTCAGCTTCGGGGTGAAATCGCCCTTCGCGCCCACATTGATGAAGTGGTCTTCGGAGTCCCACGACCGGGTGGCGCCCGGCAACTCGTCCACCTGCGTGTTGCGATAGCGGTAGCCGACGCTCAGGTCGAGCTTCGGGCTCGCGGCGAAATAGACATCAACCGGAACGCCAAAGCTCTCGCGGTCGGCATACACCGAGCTCGGATAGCCCGTCGCATCGTAAGTCACGCCCACGCCGAGCTTCGTCTTCGCCGAATACGCCCACAAATCCTCCAGCGAAGCGGTGGTCGAATTCTGGCGGATGGCCTGCTCGCGGTTGCGGATCGTGGCCATGGCCTGGCTCATCTCACGGTACGCAGCGAGAGCCTGCAGGCGATGGGCCGCCCCTTGGTACGAATAGTCTCCCACGATCGACAGCAGATCCTCGTTGTACGCAGGGTGGTCATCGTACCGGACCAAGTTGCCGGAGACGATGAGCAGGCCCTTCGAAATTCCGGCATCGTAGTTGAGTTCGACTCCCGGAGTGAAGAGATAGACGAGATCGTCCTGCCCGTTCGAACCGGCGAACGAAACGTTGTCGTCGTAGCGCACTTCCGCCGATTGCAGAACGAAAAGCCGTGTATTCTCACCCAAGCTAAAGCCTTCGGACGGCTGGCCGAGCGCGAGCAACGGAAAGAGGGACACGGCGCCGATTCCCACAAACGATTTGTAGTTCATGACTGGGTTTGCTCGGGCGGCGCTCAGTTGGAGGGGCTCACGACGATCGGCGGGACCGGTTGCGGCGGCGGCGGGGTCGGCGCCACGGTGACGGCGAGCGCAGGGCGCACATCCGCCGGCACGCAATCGATCACCCCCGCGACGATCTCCGACGAACGATCCGGGAGGGCGTCGACCGCGGCACGAACCAGCTCGGGAGAGAGCTTCGGCAGGCCCTTGCAAACGGCGCACACGATCTCGATCACCTTCTCCGGAATGGCCGCCACCGAGGCGGTGAGCAGGTCGACCGCAGAATCGGGGTTGTCAACGGCCGCCTTGGCGACGATCGCAGGGGCTTTTTCCAGATCGACCTTGGCCTCGGTGATCACTGCATCGATATTCAAATCGGCGCGCGCGATCAGGGCCGCAATGGCAAAGACGACAAGCAGGAGCGTAGAACGTTTGTTCATGGAGACAGCGATTAGGGCTGTTCCATGGAAAAACAGCCGTCTCCAACCAGCAAGGCCTAATTTGATAGCATTTTCGCTGGGGAATTCTACGCTTCGCCCGAAAAATCAGATGGATCCGCAAAAACAGAAGGTCCCGCAAACCCGCCATTCTGCAGAGTCCTGGTGGGCCTTCGCGATCTCGGTGCAGCGGGACGCCGCCGGGGCGCACCTCCGGGTCGCTTGGGTCCGGCTCGGGTTCCATCTCGTGGTGTTCGCCGTTGGTGCATGGCTGGCCATGGCCACCGGGGCCTTTCTTTGGGTGAAATACTACCGTGGGTTCGCCGATGCGGACCCGCTCGATATCGCCCTCCCCAGCCGCTGGTCGCAGTACGCCGGCGCCCGAGGCAATTTCTACATCAAACAAGCCAAGCAGGAGCTCACCGAGCAGAAATGGGTCGAGGCCCTCTACCACTTGCGGGTCGGCGTCGCCGCGGCCCCCGCCAACACCGAGGGCCGGCTCATTCTCGCCCAATTCTTCACCCTCTCCGGGCGCATCGAACTGGCGCAGCGCACGTTGCTCGACGGACTCCCGTACGCTGCAGAGGACAACGATTACCTGAAGACCGTCTTCAGCTTCCTGCTCCAATATCAGGCCGACGATGAGGTGCGTCGGGTCGCGGCAACAGTCCTTGGGGCCGACAACCAGCCCGCTGCGCGGGTCCAACTCGCCGCGATCGCCGCCGCGACCGCCCATTTCTACCGAGGCAACTACGACGCCGCCGAATCTCTCATTCGCGAGCACAACCTGCTCGAAACCAAGGATGGGCGTGTGCTGCTCATCCGAATCGAATGGGAGCGGGGCGATCGTGAAACCGCGATCGCCCGTCTGAAGGCCAACATTGCGGAATTCCCCGAAGAGGAAGTTTTCTACGCTCAACTCTCGGCCTGCTACCGTGCTCTCGGCGATTTCAGCTCAGCGGAGCGGTATGCGCTCCTGCGCGAGATCGGGCACCCCCAGAGCGCCTCGGCCCGGATCGACTTGCTCGCCGCCTATCGACTCGGCCGCCATTCCCAACTCTACCAGACCAGCGTCGAAGGCATGCTCCGCGACTTCGCCGAGGACCGCGCCGCCCTCCTCTCCCTCGCCAACTTCGGCGCCGAACAAGGAGACGCGGCTTTGGCGCTCCGGACCTACCGGCTATTGCAGGAGAAAGGTCTCGAAGCCGATCCGGCCGCCCTCATGGTCGCCGAAGCGCATATCGTGGCGCGCGACTACCGCGCCGCCCTCGACTTTCTCCTCAGCACAGGCACCGCCCGCCCGGAGTGGCGCCAGAAGTTCCTTGGTTTGGTCAACGCCTTGGAAGCCGTCGCCTATTTCGGCCTCGCGCAGACCGGCGATGGGGACCTCTATTTCAACCACTTTCTTGCCCAGCCCACCCTGCGGGCCGAACACCTGGCGGCGATCGCCAACCGGTTGATCGAGGTCGGCGCCAAGCCCCAGGCCCGCCGGGCGCTCGCCAAAGCCGCCGCCGCCGACCCCCGCAACCAGCACGCCCTCACCCGCCTGATCGAACTCGACCTGGAGGCCGGTCCGTCGGTCGAACTCATGGCGAACCTGCGCCGCCTCCTCGCCATGCGCCGGCCCTCGCCCACCGTGCTCGCACAGGCACGAAAAGCCCTCGCGGGTGACCGCTTCCTGTTCTCCGCCGAACGTGAAGAGCTTCTCGCCGCGGTGCAGGCCGCGCTGGCGCTCGCCCCGGCCGAACCGCTGAAACCCGGCGGTTCCGCCCGCTCCGCGTCCCTCTGAGCCGTGATCAGTCGTGCGTCGAGAGACGAGCGACAAGAGCCAGATTGCTCCTTCTTCACCCGGCTTTCGTGGGTCGTCGTGTCGACACGCGACACCACCTTTTTGCTCAGAGTTCGTCCCGATACAGCTGCTCGTAGCGGCGGGCGGCGGTGGCCCAGCCGAATTCCCGGCGCATGCCGCGATCGATCGCGGCCCGAAGCTTCTCGGGCTGGCGGTAAAGGATCATCGCCCGTTCGAGCGCCCACGAGATGCCCTGCTCCGTTGGCGCAAACAGCAATCCCGTGCCGCCGTCCGGCGCCTCCTCGAGATCCGTCACGGTGTCGACCAGCCCGCCCACCCGGCTGCAGATCGGAATCGTGCCGTAGCGCAGCGAATACATCTGGTTGAGCCCGCAGGGCTCGAAGATCGAGGGCATCAGGAAGAAGTCCGCGCCGGCCTCGACCAGGTGCGTCATCGGCTCGTCGAGCACGCGCGCCAGCGCGATGCGGCGGGGGTTGACCTGCGCCAGTTCCTGCAGCGCCTCCTCATAATGGCTACGGCCCATGCCGACGACGATCAGGCGGCAGTCCTCGGTCTCGAAGAAACGGCGCGCGCTGAGCAGCAGGTCGATGCCCTTCTGCTCGGTGAGCCGGCAGATCATGCCGAAGATGGGGGCCTTCGTCTCGGGATCGAAGCCGCACTTTTTCAGCAGGGCACGGCGGCATTTCGCCTTCCCGGACGGGTCGTCGGCCGTGTAACGCGCGGGCAGGAGCAGATCGGTCGCGGGGTTCCAGATCGAGTCGTCGATGCCGTTGAGCAGCCCCACGAGGTCCGATGCCCGCGTGGCGATCACGCCTTCCAGCCCGCAACCAAACTCCGGTGACTGGATTTCGCGGGCGTAGGTCGGGCTCACGGTCGTCACGCGGTCGCCGAAGAGCAGGCCGGCCTTCATCAGGTTGAGCTGGCCGAAGAACTCCAGCCCGTCGACGCTGCGGAACTCCTCCGGGAGGTTCGTGAAGGCGAACGCGTCTATCGGGAACACGCCCTGGAACGACAGGTTGTGCACCGTGAACACCGTCTTCACCGCCAGCGACGTATCGTGGCGCTCCTCCGCCAGCCGCACGTACACGGGCAGCAACGCCGTCTGCCAGTCATGGGCATGGACGACGTCGGCCTTCAGGTCGGCGAGCCGCATCGCCTCCGCCACGGCCTTCGCGAAGAAGATGAAACGCTCGGCGTTGTCGTCGTAGTCGCGCTCGTTCGTGCCGTAGGCGCCGCGCCGGTCGAAGAACTCGTCGCGCGCCACGAAGTAGACGGTGTAGCCGGGCGCGAGCCTGAGGCGCAGGAGGTCCGCCTCGAGGTAGCGCCCGCCGAGCTCGATCTGCAGGCGGTGCACCCGCTCCACGCCGTCGGCGTCGGGATGGTCGAGCGCGGCCCGGTATCCGGGAAGAAAGACGGAAACCTCGTGGCCGGCGGCCGCGAGCGCCTTGGTCAGGCCCCCCACAGCATCCGCCAACCCGCCGGTTTTCATGAACGGAAACAGCTCGCTGGCCGCATGAACGATGTTCATCGCCTCCGAAACTGAAGTTGTGCCGCGCGCGTTTCCATCCCAATTTCCGCACGATGAAACTCCACGAGCGTCTGCTCCAACTGTTGGGGCGGCGCGATTATGTGCCGCTGAACCGCGCCGAACTGGCCGCGAAACTCGGCCTCAAGAAACCCGAACTGCGCAAGCTCGACACCGAGCTCCAGCAACTCCTTTCCCGCGGCGCCATCGTCCGCGTCAAATCCGACCGCTTCTGCCTGCCGGCCGACGCCGACCTCGTCACGGGCACGATCCAGATCCGCCCGAATGGCCGCGGTCTCCTGCGCCCGCAACCCGCCGTCGACGCCGCGCCCGACGCGCCCGCTCCCGAGCCCGTCGAGATCGCCGCCGAGGACACCGGCACCGCGCTCCACGGCGACACGGTCGTCGTGCGCCTCAGCGCCGCCTCCGCGGCCGGCCGCCCCGTGCGCCCCTTCCGCGGCAAACCCGCCAAGCCCGGCAAGGGCCGGCCCGCGCCCGCCGCCCAGCGCAGCGGCCGCGTGATCCGCATCCTCTCGCGCGGTCGCGACACCCTCACCGGCACGCTGCAGCGCACCCGCCAGTTCTTCTGCGTCGCCCCGGACGACCCGCGCTTCCTGCGCGACGTCTACGTCGACAATCCCGACCGCTCCTCGCTCGTCCCGGCTCCGCAGATCGGTGACAAGGTGGTCGTCCGCCTCTTCGCCTGGGACAACCCGCACCTCAACCCCGAGGGCGAGGTCACCGAAGTGCTCGGCCGCACCTTCGAGCCGCGCGCCGAACTCGCCGCCATCTACCACAAGTACAAGCTCGAGACGAAGTTCCCCGCCGCCGTGGAGGGCGAGGTCGCCGGCCTGCCCGACTCCGTGCGCCCCGCCGAGCTCGAACACCGCCTCGACCTCCGCAAGGTCCCCACCTGCACCATCGACCCCGACGACGCCAAGGACTTCGACGACGCCCTCTCGCTCGAGACCGCGCCCGACGGCAGCCTGCGCATCGGCGTGCACATCGCCGACGTCGGCGCCTACGTGAAACCCGGCACCGCGCTCGACCGCGAGGCCCAGCACCGCGGCAACAGTACTTATCTTGTGGGCACAGTGGTGCCGATGCTGCCGTTCAAGCTCTCCAACGGCCTCTGCTCCCTCAAGGAGGCCGAGGACCGCCTGACCAAGAGCGTGTTCTTCACGTTCAACAAGCAGGGCCTGCTCACGCACACCGAGTACGCCAACACCGTCATCCGCAGCCGCAAGCGCCTCACCTACCGCCAGGCCTACGCGCTCCTCAAGGAGGACGACCTCGCGAAGATCCGCCGCCTGCCGCTTCCGCCCGCCCACCAGACCGGCGCCACCGGCCGCGCCCTCTCCAGCCTCGCCGACGCCGAACTGCGCGACCTCCAGGCGATGATCCGCACCTTCTGGCGCGTGGCCGAGAAGCTCCGCCTCGAACGCTTCCGCAACGGCGCGCTCGACCTCGACATGCCCGAGACGAAGATCTTCGTCGACGCCGACGGCTACGCCGACCGCCTCGAGCGGATCACCAACGACGAGAGCCACCAGCTCATCGAGGAGTTCATGCTCCTCGCCAACGAGGCCGTCGCCAAGATCACGCGCAAGCACCAGCTGCCCTCCGTGTACCGCGTGCACGACGACCCGGACGAGGACCGGCTCCGCGACTTCCGCGAGTTCCTCGCCACGCAGGGCGTGCAGGCCGGCGACCTCACCCAGCGCAAGGAGCTCACCCGCGTGCTCGCCAAGGTCCGCGTGCACGAGCAGAGCCAGATCCTGCGCATCCAGCTCCTGCGCAGCCTCGCCCGCGCCTGCTACCGGGAGAAGCCCGACGGGCACTTCGGCCTGGCGAAGAAGGACTACACGCACTTCACGTCGCCGATCCGTCGCTACTCCGACCTCGTCGTCCACCGCGTTTTCGAGTTCTACCTCGTGCGCCACTGCGGCCGGCCCTCGCCGCGCGGGTGGAAATTCGAATACCGCGCCGAGCACATGCCGCGGCTGGCCGAGCACCTCAGCCTCACCGAGCAGAACAGCACCGAGGCCGAGCGCGAGTCCGTGAAGATCAAGCTGCTCGAGTACTTCGAGCGCGAGCTGAAGAAGAAGAAGCGCACCGCGCTCGCCGCCACCATCCTCGAGGTCCGCAACCACGGCATGTTCGTCGAGTTGGTCGAGTCGCAGGCCTACGGTTTCATCCACGTCTCCACCCTCGACGACGACCTCTACACGCTCGAAAGCGACGGCACCGCGATGGTCGGCCGGCGCAAGAAGCGCCGCTTCGCCCTCGGCGGCCGCATCAACGTCGAGGTCGACCGCGTGGACCGCTTCAAGCGCCAGATCGATTTCCGCGTCGCGAAGGAGTGACCCGGGCGGCAAAAGGCCGGAGCCCGCACGGGTTCCGGCCTGGGAAACGGGTGGCGTGGCGCCGGTCAGTGTTTGCCGCCGCAGCCGCACCCACCCTGACCGTGTTCATGGCCGTGGTCGTGCGCGTGGCCCTCATGCCCGTGGCGGCCGCAGCACTCGCCGTCGTGCTTGTGGCCGTGGCCATGGTCGTGCTGATGGCCGTGCTGGCGGTGCCCACCGTCCGGATGCGCATGGCCGTGGTCGAGCTCGTCCTGCCGGGCAGCGCGGACGTTGAGCACCTCGACGTCGAAAATCAGGTCCTGCCCGGCGAGCGGGTGGTTGCCGTCCAGCATGACGTCGTCGCCCTCGATGCCGACCACGGTGACGATGGCCGCGTGGCGGTCGCCATCGGTCTGGAACATGTCGCCGATGTTGAGCTTCTCGACCGGCAGGCGGTTGCGCGCGACCTTGCGGATGAGTTCGGGGTCGCGTTTGCCGTAGGCCTTCTCGGCGGCGACCATGATCACGCGCTTGGTGCCGGCAGGCACGCCGGCGAGCGCCTCCTCCAAGCCCTCGATGATCTGCCCGGAACCCTCGAGGTAGAGGATCGGCTCGCCGCCGATGGAGGCGTCGAGCAACTGCCCCTGCTGGTTGCGGAGCGTGTAGTGGAAGGAGACGACAGAGCGGGACATGACGGTGGGTGGTTGCGCGCGCCGGGACCGGGCACCATGCCCGGCGGACCCGCCGCGCGGCAGGCAGGGCGCGAGGTGAGCCGCGCCGCCCACCGGGCGCAAGCCCGATGTCGGAGCCTCGAACCGGCCTATTTAGCCGGCGAGGCGACCGGCTCCGCTTGCCTGAGCACGACCGAGGAGCGGTCCGCCTTCGCCACATCGCTCAAAAACTTCCGCAGCGCAGCGTACTCGCTCACCGGCACGATCCGGTCCTCCAACTGGAGCACTCGGTGGGTGACCACGGCGCCGTCGCGCACCTCGCAGGCGCTGGAATAGCGTCCGTACGGACTCGCCAACTCCACGCGGGCCGGCAACTCGTCCACGACATAGTCCGCCGGAAGCCGCAACGTCACCTCGTCGCGTACCAGCCGCGGCGCCATGGCGATCGGCGAGGTGCGGTCCTTTTCGGGGAAAGTCGGCACGGTGTCGCGCCGCAGCACATCGAGGCGCACCACGGCCAGCCCACCCGGCATCAGCTGCGCGAAACGCTGGGCCGTGAACCGTGCCCGGATCCGGCAGATGCCGGTGACGGGGTCATCCTCGGTGGTGAGATCGGTCAGGGCGGCACCGGGAACAGCCCCGGCGATCCGCTCGGTGATCATCGTGCGGAAATCCTTCGCCGAGCTGCCGCGGAGGAGCGCGCGGTAGATCGCGCCAACGCTGCCCGGCCCGCCGTACACGCACTCGCCGGAGACGGCGCCCGTCGGCGCGAGCACCAGCTCAACCTTGCGATCGAGCAGGTGGCTGGTCTCCAGCGGCAGCACCGGCAGGGTCACGAGCCCATCGCTTCCCGGCAGGCTCGGATGCACCTTGGTGCCCTGCAGAGGCAGCGGGATATCGCCGAGCAACACGTCGGGATCAGTGGCATCGAAGAACAACAGCCGGCCGAGTCGGGGCACGTTCACCACCGCGGGCAGATCCACGGTCTCGTCGACCCGGATCGCGAGAATCGCGTGGTTGAACTGCATGGGCGACGGCCACTGTTCGACAATCTCCCTGCCGCCCCCGTTCTGGGCGGTGACCATGAACGCTTCGATGCCGGCCTCCTGGAGCATCGCGCGCAGGAGGTTGGCCTTGTCCTTGCAATCCCCCCACCCCTTCGCGTGGACCTCCGATGCTTTCCGCGGCTTGTACCCGAGGCCAATGCTCAAGCCCCGGTAGACGCCCACGTAGCGCAGCTGCTGCACATGGCGGCTGATCGCCCGGATCCGGCTGATCGCGTCCGGGCGGCCGGCGGTCAGCTGCCGCACCGTCTCCGCCAAAGCCGGCGAACTGTCGCATTGGCCCTCGTAGAGCCCGAGCTTCCAGTTGGCCATCTCGGCCCAGGATTTGAATCGGAGGAGCGGCGCGCCGCCCGGCGCCACTGTTGGGTGAAGGTCGATATAGAGGCGCGCCGCAACGCGGGCCGTGTCGCTCATCTCCGGTTCATCCGGACGATAGGGCAGATCGGCCAGCTCCCACACGCTCGACTGCAGCCCTTCGTCGCGACGCGCGACCCGCGCCGCCTCCGGACCGACCAAGGTCGCCGTGAAGGACCACCCGGGCGGCACCCGCAGCCGATGCCGTACCAGCTTCTCGGGGAGCGTCGACTCCAGGCTCGCACCCAACTGCGCGAACAGGAGCCGCCGCTCCACCACGGTCTCGCAGCCGAACACATCGCCGATCAGCGCCAGATCCGAGTATCCGATACTTCGCCGCCGGCTTTCGCTGAAGACCGAGCCCGCGGCCCCATCCGTATGGTCGACCCACTCCCGCTTCTGGGGCGGGCGGATTTCTTTGCCCGCGCGCACCAGCCACGCGCCGACGGAGAGCACCTTGTCTCCCTTTTCGACGTAGTCGACCGAGCCAACCGCGCGGTCGTTACCCGAACGGCTGATCACCCGAAGCGCGAAGCGCCTGGTCTCCACCACCCGGCCGTCCGGCTTCACGTCGTACTCCGTGTCATCGAGCAGCACCGCCGCAGGTACGCCGGCCGCCAGCGGCGGGTTGGGCTGCTTGGCCGCCTCCAGCAGCCAACCCGGCAGCGCGGGTGCAGCCCGCGCGACCAGGACGCCCCCGAGCAGAACGAAGAGGGCGGAGAGGCAATTGCGAAAGCTCATGGCTGGGGGGCCGCAGGGGTTGCGACGGGGGACTCGGCAGGAGTGGCGGCTGGCACCGCGGACTCCTTCGGCTTGAGCATGAGAGCGTGGGCGTCCGCTTTGTGGATCTGCTCGAAAAGTCCTTTCAGCGCTGGATAACTCTCGACCTTGAACGAGGTGGCACCCGTGCCCCCGAGCACGAAGTCGCGCTTCAGGCCCAGCGTGCGCGTCTTCCCGTTGTAAGCCATCCGGTGCCCCAGCTTGATCGCCTCCCCGCCACCCGCGACCACCGGGGGCGCGCTGGGCTTGTCCATCACGAAGCCCTCGGGCAGCACGATCTCGATGTCATCATGCTCAGCATACGCATAGGGGAAAAGGATCGGGTACTTCCGCTCCGCCGGGGCAAACACGACCGGGGCGCCGGTCTCGAGAACGGAAGGTGCGAACATCAACCGTTTTCCCACTGCCTCCGCGTAGCCTGGGATGCGCAGTTGATAGGTCACCTTGAGCGGCATCTCTTGGGTGCGCAGGTTCGTCCACGCGATCGTGCTCACCTCCGCGTTGGGCATCCGCTTCGTGATCTCCTCGCGGAATTCCTTGTTCACGTCCTCCAGCGAATCCGCCCAGGTGTCGATCCGGCGGGCGATCGCGGGGTGCCCGCTGAACTCGACCTCGACTGCGCCCTCAAGAGTGCCTTCCGCGTCGAGCTTGAAGCGGCCTTTGCGCTGCGTTCGGTTTCCGTCGGCCGGCGCCGCCGGCAATTGATCGAAGAGGATGTCCTTGGCGCTGTCGCAACGGAATACCGTCACGCCCTCGTCGCGCCAATCCAGCATCCCGTATGGGAGAAAATAGCTGCCAGGGCGGAAGTACCGCCACTGGCCAGCGACCTCGACCGCCACGCTGAGACGGTCCATGTACGCCCAACCGTCGTTGCCGCGCACCTTCAGGATCTCCGCCCGGCTCGCATTGCGCGCCTCGCGCACTTTATATCCGGCCGCCCGAGCCATGGCCGCGAAGAGCTGGTTGATCTCCGCCCCCCAGCCCGCCCGGTCCTCGAGCACCCGCTTCGGTGACCGCAGCGACTTCTCCTTGCCGCTCTTCTCCCGCGCCGCCTGGATCTCGGGCGAGTTCACCCAAGTGTAGTTCGTGATCTCGCGCTGACAGAATTCATAGAGCCGGCGGAGCTTCTCATCGTCGGTGGCCGTCCCGGCGAGCAACTCCTGCGCCTTCGCTTTCACGCCTCCGCCGCGGGTGGCCGCCTCAAAATCCTCGGCCCACGAGGAACTCAACGTCGTCCAGACGTCGTTGCCGGTTAGTCCGGGAAACGTCCGCACCATCGAGATCCACCCTCGGAACTCCCGTTGCGCGGGCATGAAGTCCTCCTCCTCAAAGGCCGGGAGCCCTCGCGCGACAACCTCCAGATTGCTGCTGAACTTGCTCATTTTCGCCGTCGGGACGTTCACCCACGCAACCGCCCCAGGGTTGTTCATCTGCCCGACGATGAAATGGTATTCCCGCACCGGCACTTCCTCCTGACAGAAGAACGATTCCACGAAGTGGCTGCCCTCGCGACGGGTCGACCAGCGATATTCAATCACATCGCCCGGGGCGAGGTTGGGGAACACGAACGATATCCTCGTCCAACGATCGCCCCCAGTCTTTGCCTCCACCGTCTCGAACATGTCCTCCTTCTTGAGCTCCGTGCTCGAACCGTCGGGTTTCACAACCCGCGCCTCGGGACGACTCACCGCAACGTCGTCCTGATAGAGGATCGAGAACTTCCCTTGGTCCTCGACGCCCTTGCGCGTATACACTTTGGCCCGCACGAACCGCTCGGTCTCGGCCGCTTCCGATCCGATTCGAACACCAGCGGCTCCCCCCACCGCGCGTTCGCTCATCTCGTGGGTCGAGAGCAGGATCTCGGCGTCCACGCCGGGCATCGCCACCGAATCGGTCGCCGCCAGATCCTTCGGATCGACCGGCTTCCAGCGGGCCGCCCGAGCCGGAGCGGCAAGGAGCGTTCCAAACACGAGGGCGGCGAGCGCGACGCGCCCGGTAATCTGATACAGAAGGCGCGACGGCGCCGTCGTTGCGAAACGTGCGGAAGCGAGGGAGCGATGCATGGAGGAGCGGGTTCTCGGGGTTTGCCGACGGCCGCGCGCCCTCCCGCCAACTCCAGCGCCAAGGCGCATCGCCGTGGGAACGCGACACCGACCGTCAGGCCAAAGGCTGGAGGAGTCGCCCCGTCGTTGACGAGCGATTTTTCCTCCACCACCACACCCGCCCTACGGCGGTGCCCCGCCTACAGCGCAGCACCGAGGATCGCCGCCAACTCCGGGGCGGTCAGCGGCAGCGGATTGCCCTTCATGCTGCTCGCGCCGGCGGCCTTCGCCACGATCGCGGGGATATCCGACTCCCGGATGCCCCACGCGCCCAGGCGCGGGATGCCGAGGCGCCCCGCCAAACCGTCACAGAACTCCGCCGCCTCCTCCGGCTGCGCCGCCGGGTCGCCGGTCAGCCAGCACGCGACCTCGGCCATTCGCGGCAGGGCCGGATGCTGCGGCGCCCGCGCGCGCAGCGCCGCGAGGTTGCCGCGCAACACCGGCCCGAGCAGCGCCGCGCAGACGGCCCCGTGCGGCGCCGCGAACATCCCCCCGAGGGGCGCGGCAAAACCATGCACCGCCCCGAGCCCGGCGTTCGCCAACGCCATCCCGCTGTAGAGTGCGCCCAGCGCCAGGTCGCCGCGCGCGGCCAGGTCGCCCGGGGCGTCGACGGCCCGCGGCAACGCCCGCGCCACCCGACCGATGCCGTCGCGGCAGAGCGCATCGGTCATCGGATTCGCGCGACAGGAGAGGTACGGCTCGATGAGCTGCGTGAGCGCATCCATGCCGGTGGCGCCCGTGACCGCCGCCGGGAGGCCGAGCGCCAGTGCCGGGTCCACCAGGGCCACGCGCGGCAGCATCGCCGCGCTGCGCAAGCTCACCTTCACCTGCGCCTCCGGCACAGTGAGCACGGCGTTGCGGGTCGCCTCCGCGCCCGTGCCGGCCGTCGTCGGCACCGCCACAAACGGCAGCGGCGGGGTCACCAGCGGCCGCCCGCGGCCGACCACTTCCAAGTATTCCAACACATCGCCGGGGTTGGCCGCGAGCGCGGCGATCGCCTTGCCGGCATCGATCGCGCTCCCACCGCCGATGGCCACCACAACCGTCGCCCCGATCCCGCGAGCGAGCGCCGCGCCCTCAAGCGCCGCGGCCACCGTGGGTTCGCCCTGAACCGAAAAAACCTCCAGCACCTCCACGGCCCCCCGCAGCGTCGCGAGCAGTTCGCCGTGGCGCTCCGGCTCCGCGCCGGCGACGAGCAGCACCCGCCGGCCGAACTCCGCCGTGAGCGCCGGCAACTCCCGCCGCGTTCCGGCGCCAAACACGATGCGCTGCGCCGTCGCGAACTCGAAGCGCGCCGGCCCCGCTGCGCCAGCTCCCAGTGGGTCACCAGCCGGCATCATCGGGGAAAACGTTCGCCAACTTCACGCTGGTCCGGGGGGCCGCCATCAGCGGCGCCACCGCGTCGCGCCACGCCGCGTAATGCGCGGTCTCCTTGTGCCGCGCCGGGGCATCCGCATCGCGATAGACCTCGACCAGCACAAAACGCGTCGGATCGTCGGCCTGCCGGCAGACGTCGAAACGCGCGATGCCCGGTTCCTGCACGCTGGCCCGGGCGTTGGCCAGGGTGGCGGTCACAAAATCTTCGACACTTTCGGGCCGAACCTGCACGTGAACATGGACGATGAGCATGCCGCAGCGTGGGCGGAAAATCCTTTGCTGTCGACCCCGTGGCCAACCTTGCCAAGGCGAACGGTCTCGAATTAGCTCCGACGCGATTATTCCCCCTTGAGCAAACGCCCGCCCGGCCGACTAGAAAAGGGCGCACGTCCATGTCTGGACTCCTCCTTCCTCCCCCGTCCGCTTTGATCGCAGTCGCCGATCAGGCCGCCCGCGGCCTCTCGCCGCTCGGTGGAGCCGTGCTCGCAGCGGGGGCCTTGGCAGTGGGCTGTGTGGTCGGATGGGCCGGACACCGTTACCTCCGCTCCCGGAAAGGTCACCCGAAGAGCGTCGATCCGGGCATCCTGATCGAGCAGGTCCCCTTTCCGGCGGCGATCGCCGGGACCGACGGGCGCTGGCGAGCCGCCAACAAACGCGCCGACCAGTTCTTCAGCAGCCGCAGCCTCTCCTCCGACGACATCGCCACCCCGGATCTACTCGAGCACATCCGGCAGTGTTCCCGTTCGAGCGAAAGCAACGACAGTTACGAGTGCCGGATTGGGGAAATCTGGATCGGGTGGCGCCTGTCGCCGTTGCCCGGTGGTGAGGTGCTCGCCAGCCCGGCCGACATCACCCTGCAGAAACATCAGGAAGCGATCGTTACCCGCGAGCGCGACACCGCGTTGCACGCCGCGCGGATGACCTCAGAGTTCATCGCCACCCTCAGCCACGACATCCGCGTGCCGATGAACGGCGTGCTCGGCATGGCGAACCTGCTGCTCGAAGCCGGTCTCACCCCGCAGCAGCAGGAACTCACCCAATCGGTCGTCGATAGCGCCGAGAGCGTCATCACCCTCACCGACGAGTTGCTCGACCTCGCCAAGATCGAGGCCGGCAAACTCGAGATCCACCCGCAGCCGGTCGACCTCTGCACCCTGATTGACGAACTACTCCGCGGCCATGCCGCACGCGCCGCCGAAAAGAACCTCGACCTGTTCTGTTCCATCGACCCGATGCTGCCCGAGCAGATCCACACCGACCCCGTCCGCCTGCGCCAGATTCTCGGCAACCTCTTGAGCAACGCGCTCAAGTTCACCGATCGCGGCGAAGTCTTTGTCCGCGTCGGCTTCGAATCCTCACCCGACAATCCCAATGTCGGCGAGATGCGCTTCTCCGTCCGCGACACCGGCATCGGCATCCCGCAGGAGAAACGCGACCACCTCTTCCAGGCCTTCAGCCAGGCCGACACCAGCACCTACAGTCTCTACGGCGGCACCGGGCTCGGCCTCGCCACCAGCCGGCGCCTGTCCGAACTGATGGGCGGCCGCATGTGGTTCGACAGCGAGACGGGCCGCGGCAGCACCTTCCACCTCGCCCTGCCCTACCAGCCCGTCGAAGGCTCCAAGCCGCCGGTGTGGACCCAGAAACACATCCAAGTCGACGGCCGCGACATTCTCATCGTTGAGGACAACCCGCGCGTCGGCGCGTTGTTGCGCGACTGGATCTCCCGCTGGGGTGGCCGACCGAAGCTCATCGAGAGCGCCGCCGACATCCTCTCGTGGATCGAATCCGGCGGCCGCTGCTCGGTGGCGCTCGTCGACTTCGACCTGCCCCATTCCAACGGGCTCGCGGCGCTGCGCACCCTCCAGCAGCAGAAATCCCCGCCCCGGGTCGTCGTCCTCAGCTCCCGTCCGCCGGAGGCGAAGCACGGGCTCGAGACCTGCGATATCCTTCTCAAGCCCGTCCTGGCGGAAAGCCTCCTCGAATGTCTCCGCCGGCCGCCACGGGCCGCCGCCAAACCCGCGCCGAAGCCCGCGGCCGCCCCGGCGGCTGTAGCAGCGGCCGCAACACCCGCGCCGGGCGCCCCGGCCCCGGCGAACGCCCCCACCCCGGCCGCACCCGCCAAACCCGCCGGCCCACCCCGCGCCCGCGTCATCGTGGCCGACGACGATATCGTCAACCAGAAGGTCATGCGCACCTACCTGGAGCGGCTCGGCTGCGACGTCCGCCTCGCCGCCAACGGAGTGGAGGCCCTCAACCTCGTCGCCGCGCACCCCTGCGACGTGCTCTTCCTCGACATCATGATGCCGCGGATGGACGGCATGCAGGCCGTGCGCGAAATCCGCCGGCTCGAATCCTCCGAACAGGCCGCCGGCAAGCTGGTCCGCCGCCTGCCCATCGTCGCGATCACCGCCAAGGTCATGCCCGGCGACCGCGAGGCCGGCCTCGCCGCCGGTTTCGACGACTACGCGACCAAGCCGATCAACGACACCCGCCTGCGCGAATCTCTCCAGAAGTTCATCCCCAGCTTCCAACCACCCGGACCGCTCGCCGCCGGCGCCACGCTCCTGGCCAGCCAGCAGGCCCCGCTCATCGAACGCTCCCGCCTCGACGAACTCAGCTCGGGCGATCTCGATACGGCCCGCGAGATCGTCGCGCTGTTATTCGAGCGGATGGAGGTGCTGCTGCCCGACCTCGAGCGCACGCTCGCCGCCGGCAACCTCGAGGAGGCGCGCCGCCACGCCCACACCGGCGCGGGCTCCTGCGCCACCTGCGGGATGATGCAGGCGCAGAACGTCATGCGGCGCCTCGAGCGCTCGATCGAGGCCGGCCAGCTCGACCACACCCGCGAGCTCGTCGCCGAGGCCCGGCGCGTCCTCGCCACCACCCGCACCGCGGTGGCCGACCTGTTGCCGGGTTGAGGACAACCCCTACACTGTATTCGCATCTCTGAATCTCCGCTCCGCGCCCCGCTCCAACCACTGGATACACGCACCACCATGAAAAAGGTCCTGATCATCGACGACGACCAATTCATCCTCAAAGTCTACCAGAAGAAATTCGAGACCGAGGGTCTTGTCGTGGAGGTCGCCGCCGACGGCCCGTCCGCCCTCGCGGCGCTCCGGACGAGCGTGCCCGCCCTCATGCTCCTCGACCTGATGCTCCCCGGCATGAACGGCGTGGAGCTCCTCGGCCACATCCGCACCCTGCCGGCCTGCGCCGAGATCCCCGTCATCGTCTTCTCCCACAGCTTCGACGAGAAGCTCATCGAGGCCGCCCGCGCCGCCGGCGCGATCCAGTGCCTCAACAAGAACAGCGTCAGCCCCAACCGCCTGCTGGAAATCGTGCGCGCCGCCCTCGCCGCACCCTCCGCCGCCCCGCAGCCGATGGCGCCCGCCGCGCTGCCCCCGAGCTCCCAGGGGTCGCGCGACGAAGCCCGCGCGCTTCTCGCCCGCGATGCGGCCGGCATCGAGACCCGCCTCAACACCCAGCTGCAGGCCTTCGCCGGCTCCGCCGTGGGCTCGCAACGCGTCGCCACCCTCCTCCCGCTGCGCACGAGCTTCGAGCGCCTCGCCCGCGACGCCGACCTCGCGTCGTTGCCCCGCCTCGTCCTGCTCTCCCGCGCCATCGTGCTGATGCTCGAGGACCTCCACGAGCACCCCGACGAGATCACCTCGATCAGTTTCCGCACCCTGGCGCGCGCCGTCGAGGTCGTGCCCACGCTCTTTCTCGCCCGGCCCGGCCCCGATGCCGAACCGCCCACCCTCACGCTCATCACCCACACGCAGCGCGGGGTCGCGCCCCTGCTGGCCGAAGCGCTCCGCCAGGCCGGCCAGCCCGCCGTCGCCTTCCGCGAAGCGCAGGCGGCCCTCTCCTTCATCGAGGAGAACCCGGTCGAGCTTCTCGTGGTCGAGCTCGACCTCGCCCAGCCGGGCGGCGGCGATTTCGTCCGCCGTTGCCAGTCCGTGCCCGGCCGCGCCCATGTGCCGGCGGTGCTCCTGAGCAACCAACCCCCGGCCGGCACCGCGGTGCCCAACTTCCTCCTCGCGCATCAGGTACTCAACTACCCGTTCACCGCCGGCGAGGTCGTCGTCAGCGCCATCCTGCGCCTGGTCAAGCGCGCCTGAGCCTGCCCAGTCAGTCGACCGCCGAGGGGCGAGCGGCGAGAGCCCGATCACCGAGGACAAGCGTTCGAGCGCCGGTACGGCGCCACCACTGGTTCGAAACGCCCCGACCCGCCCCTTTCCTTCGCGTCGCTTCGCGCCATTCGCGGCTCAACTGCCTCCGCGGTGCTGGGCGCAAAAAAGCCCGGCGCGGGCCGCGTCGGGCTGGAAAGAAAAACAACCGCCGGGGTCAGCCCGCCGCCGGAGCGGCTGCGGCCGCGGGCGCGGGCTCGCCCTTGATGCTCGCCTTCGCCTGCTCGAGGCTGTCGAAGAACGCCCAGTTCTTCGTATCCTCGAACCCCTTGCACTCCTTCACCACGATGGCGTTGCCCACGAGCACGTACTGGATCGAGACCTCGCTGCAGGCCTGCATGAACTGGAAGAGCAGCTTGATGACCGGCATGTCGAGCGCCTTGAGCTTGCTGATGTCGATGATCGCGCGGCCCACGCCGGTGTCGACGGCGCCGGAGACCTTCGCCTTCATGTAGCCGGTCACCTCGTTGATGGTCACCGCGGTGTTGTGCTCGGGCAGGCGCAGGATGATCGTGCCCTCCTCGAGGCCGTAGTAGCGCAGCGAGGTGTCCAGGTTCATCGCCTTCGCCATGCGGCTTTCGAGTTCCGTGAACTCGATCGGCTTGGTGATGATCGCGGAGAAGCCGACCTGCAGCGCCTGCTGCTGCGCGGCCGTCTCGGTCTTGACGACCATCGCGAAGACCGGGGTGAACTTCGTCTTGATGTTGGTCCGCAGCATGCGGAACAGCGTGAAGCCGCCGTCCTCGGGCAGCGAGAGGCTTGAGAGCACGAGGTCCGGGATGGTGCGCCCGCAGAAGTCGATCGCCTCGCCCGTCGTGCTCACACCATGGACACGCCACGGCGTGTGGCGCAGCCCCTCCTGGATCTGTTGCACGATCGCCGGCTTGTCCTCGACCACGAGAATGTCGGCCGGGTCGAAGATCGTCTTCATGCGCTGGGTCGACTCGCTCAGGGGCTTGATGTCGATGATGCGCATGACCTTCTCGACCAGCAGCTCCTCCTTGAAGGGCTTCACGATGTAGTCACGCACGCCGATCTTCGCGATCTTGAGCACATGTTCGCGGCCGCCCTCGGCGGTGAGCATCACCACCGGGATGGACTTCAGCAGCGGGTCCGCCTTGAGCTTGGTGAGCATCTCGACGCCGTCCATCACCGGCATGGTGATGTCCAGCAGGCATACATCGGGGGCTTCCTTGGAGGCGACCGCCAGACCCTCGACACCGTTCGCGGCCTCGAGAATGTCGCAGTCGTAGCTCTTGAACGCCTTCTTGACGATGATGCGGACGGTCTTCGAGTCGTCCACGGTGAGAATCTTGTAGCGCATGGAAAGAAGGAGTCGGAATTACTCGTTGTACTGGAGGAGCAGGTCGGCGGTCATCTTCTGGCCGTCAGTCTCGAACTGGTAGACGTGGCGCAGCGCGTTGGAGGCCGGCTCGATGGTGAAGTTGCTGCCGCGCAGGATGGAGGGGATGGTGAGATTGCAGGGCAGGCCCATGTCGCAGAGGGCGTTCTTGAAGCCCCCCACCGTCATGTTGGTGAGTTCGCCGATCGCATCGTTCACGACCTCGTCGCCCTCGGCCTCGATTTCCTCGGGCGAGAGCCCCACGAGTTTGCTCGTCACCAGCGTCGCGAACCCGCTCTCGAGGTGCAGATAGATCAGGCCGTTGACATCGCCGATGAACCCGACCGCGCCGACGACGACGGGGGAGTTCTGGCTGAGTGTCGGCGGCTCGACACCAGGGTTGTCGTCCGAGACCCATACGAGTCTGGAGTTGAGCCCCAACATGGTGATGAGCACGTCGGACATCGCTTTGGTCACCAGGTCGCGAAGGACGGTGTCTGAAATGGGTGCGGCGCTTGGCATGCGGGTACGGCGGCTGGGTTTTTCCCTCGCTGGTATAATCGGCCGATTTGGCGCGGCTTTAGCGCGATTTGCCGAACCGGACCAACGGTCCGACCATCTTGCCGCCTCCAATCGATTCCTCCGGACCCGGCCGGGCTGCACGGGGTTCCCGGCCCGCGCCATCCGCCCCGGTGCGTCGGGCCGCGCGCGGTCCCGTTCTAAACCGGCGGGTGGCGCCCCGCCCCGGCGCCCCCGCCGGCAGCCACCCGGTGTCCGGCCCCGCCCGAGCGGAGCGCCGCGGCGCGGCGCGGCGCTTCGTATCCGATAAATAGTACTAAACTCGGCTTGTGGTGCGATCGCCCATGCCCCTAGGGGAATCTCCGCAGCTCCCCTGAGGGGAGGAACCGACCGCCAACGCCGTATCCGCAGATTATGTTCCGCCCGTCAACGATCCCAGAGTGCTCCGATCCCCCACCGCCGGCGCTCCCAACCCTAGCGAAGAAATCCACGTCATGTCCTTCCCCAGCGTCACCGCCTCCCTCTCCGGCAAACCCGTCCGGGCGTCCCGGCTCAATCCCGCCCTCCTCACCTCCTACCTCGGCGAGATGCCGGTGGCTCCCGCCGTCCTTCCCCGGCTGCAGTCCCTGCTCCTCAGCGACAGTTTCCAGACCGGCGAAGTTCTCGAACTCGTCCGCATCGACCCGGGTTTGGCCGCCCGGTTGATCCATGCGGCCAGCAGCGCCGCCTGCGTCCGCGGCGAACCGGTGCGCAGCCTCGACGAGGCGCTCTTCCGCCTGGGGGCCCACGAGGCCTACCGCCTCACCGCCACCGTCGCCATGAGCCAGTTTCTCAATACACCGCTGCAGGTCTACGGCGTCGATCCCCGCACCTTCTGGCGCCAATCCGTCGCCTGTGCGCTCGCCATGGTCGACCTCGCCCCGGCCGCGCAACTCGACGACCGCGTGGCCTACACCATCGGCCTGCTCCACGCCATGGGCATGGTCTTCATCGACCACCATCTGCGCGTCACCAGCGGCCCGCTCACGCAGGTGCACGGCCACCGTTCCATCGACCAGCAGGAGGCCGAACTCACCGGCATGAACCAGGCCGAGGTCGCCGCCTTCATCCTGCGCAGCTGGAACGTCAGCGAGGAGGTCGTCGAACCCATCGAGTGCCAGTTCAACCCCGCCCGCGCGCAAAACCATCGCGCCATGACCCTTCTCCTCGGCGAGGCCCGCGCCCTGGCCAACGACATCGTCTTCGCGCTCCCCACCCCGGGCTCGGGTGCGCCCACCACCACGGGCAATCCGTGGATCGACGAGATCGTCGCTCACATCCGCCAGATCGAAACCTGGTAATCCCCCGCCAACGCGCGCCCATCATCTTGCGTGGCGGCCAAAGGAAGGTTGGTCGTCACGAGCAAGGGGGATCGTGGATGCGTCGGGTGGCACGGCCTAGCCGTGCTGCCCGGCGCATCCTTCATTTCCGGCCCCACCAGCCCCCGACCCGTCGGCCGCACCGCCCTTGACGCCCCCGCCTCCCCGCGCTCCCATGCGCAACTCCCGTTGAAAACCGCGCTCTTCGACTACGTCCTCCCGCCCGAATTGATCGCGCAGACACCCGCCGCGCGCCGCGATCAGTCGCGCCTCCTCGTGGTCGACCGCGCCCGTCACACGGTGGCGCACCACGTCTTCACCGAACTTCCGGACCTGATCGGCGGGCGCTTCACGTTGTTTCGCAACAACGCCAACGTCATCCCGGCCCGCCTCTTCGCCGAGCGCCCCACCGGCGGCCGCGTCGAGTGCTTCCTCCACCAGCCCGCCGGCGACGCCAACAACTGGTGGTGCCTCCTCCGCCCCGGCCGCAAACTCCCGCCGGGCTCGACCTTCGGCCGCGCCGGCTGGTTCACCGCCACCGTCGTCGCCAAGGATGAGGAACGTGGATACCACGTGGCCTTCGCCACGCCCGGCCACGCCTCGATCGTCGAGGTGGCGCACGCCATCGGCGAGGTGCCGCTGCCGCCCTACATCGCGCGCGACCCCGCCACCGGCTCCGCCCTCGCCCCCCTCGACCGCGATCGCTACCGCACCCACTACGCCGACACCGCCCGCTCCGTCGCCGTCGCCGCGCCCACCGCCGGCCTGCACTTCACGCCCGAGATCGACGCGCGCCTCGCCGCCGCCGGCGCCGCATTCTTCGACGTCACGCTGCATGTCGGCCTGGGCACGTTCCGCCCGATCCAGACCGAGGAAATCGAGGCGCACCAGATCCACCGCGAGCTCTACGACGTCCCCGCCACCACGCAGGCCGCGTTGTTCGACCGGCCCGGGCGGCGCCTCGCGGTCGGCACCACCAGCGTGCGCACCATCGAGGATTTCCTCCGCAAGCACACCGCCCCCACCGGCGCGGCCGTCCGCGACGAGGCGGGGCTGTTCCTCTACCCGCCGACCACGTTCCGCGGCGTGGATGCACTGCTGACCAACTTCCACCAGCCGCGCTCAACCCTGCTCTGCCTCGTCGCCGCCTTCCTTTCGCCCGGCGACAGCGAGGGCATCGCATGGCTCCGCGAAGTGTACGCGGAGGCCGTTGCGCAGCGGTATCGCTTCTTCAGCTACGGCGACGCCATGCTGATCCTCTGAGCAGGCAGTCGAAGGTCGGGAGGCGAACCGTCGGTGCCACAAGCCGAGTCGCCCGGCCGCTCCGGTTTTCCCTCGGTTCTCTGGCGCTCGTCGCTCGTCCCTCGACGCTCGACCGGCCGACCCGTCACTCCGGCACCACGCGCAGTTCGCACAACCGTTCGGGGGCGAACAACAGCGCCGCCAGCGCCTGCAAGTCCTCGCGCGTCGCCGCCTGGAGGATCTGCCGCTGGTCGCCTTGTTCCTCGATGTACTGCGGTTTGCCCTGCGCCTCGCCGAGCACACCGAGCCACCAACCGTTGCTCGTCGCGCTGTCCTCCGCCGCCCGGATCAGGGGCAGCCGGGCCCGTTCCAGTTCCTCCTCCGTGATGCCGTCGCGCACCAATCCGGCCACCGCCTGGCGCGCCGCCTCCGCCACCCGCTCCAGGTGCCGCGGCGCCGTCTCGACCCGGCAGCGCAGGTAGAGCATCGCCGGCGCGAGCGCCCGCTCCGAGAGCACGCCCACCACCGGCGTGTAGGTCTTGCCCATCTCCTGCCGCAGCCGGACCCGCAGCCGGTCCTCCACCAGGCTCGCCAGCAGGCGCATGTGACAATCGTCCCGCTGGCCGACCACATCGGGCAGCCGCCACGCCAGCGCGAGGGAGGCGACGGAGCGCCGGCCCCCGAACCGCACCTCGAGCCGCTCCGGAACCGCCCCCGGGGTGAACAGCCGCCGGTCCGCCATCGGGTCGATGGTGGAGCGCAGCGGCAACCTGCCAAAAGTCTCGGCCACCGCGCCGATCGCCTCCTCCGGCCCGATGTCGCCCACGACGGCGATCTCGATCGGCGAGGTCGCCAGCTGCGGTTCAAGCCACCGCCACAGATCCTCGAAGCGCAGACGCTCGGTATCCGACCTCCGTGGACGGGTGAGCGCGTGGTGTCCGCCGAACATGTGCTCACGCATCCGGTCCTCCGCCAGGACCGCGGCCGTGCGGTCGGATCGCGCCAGCTCCTTGTCGATGAACGCCCGCGCGAGGGCTTCGCTCCCAGGCCGGAAACCCGGCGTCGCCAGCTTGGCGGCGAACAGCCCCAACGCGGTGCGCAGCCCCTGGGGCGGAGCGGTCGCCGCCAGCCCGAACCGGTCCGCCCCGAAACCGAAGCTCGTCGCGATCTCCCCGTGTTCGAGCAGTTCGCGCTCCTGCTCCGCCGAGAGGCGCTCCGACCCGCCGTAGTGCAGGGCCGCAATCCCGAACGCCAGCCCCTCGCGGCCGGGCTCGGTGCCGAGCAATCCGTATCCAAAGCTCACCCGCAGCCGGACCTTGCCCGGCTCGAAGGGGGTGGACTTCACGTTCAGCCGCACGCCGTTGTCGAACTGCACGAACCAGCAGTCCAGCGCCGGATTGTGCTCGCTGGCGACCGCCCGGCCGGGCGGCCCGGGCAGCGCGGCCAGCTCCGCCCGCGGCGCCTCCACCCGCCGGTACGGCTCATGGCTCCTCGTGCGGGCCGCCTGCAGGCCGCGGCGCACCTCCCACACCTTGGCGTCGTCGAGGGCGGGCCCGGCTACGACCAGCCGGGTCGAGTCCGCCGGCCACAGGCGCTCCAACGCCGCCCGACATTCCTCGGGAGTCAGCTGCGCCAACGTCGCCTCGGCCCAGCGTCGCTCCGCCTCCGCCGAGCCGAGAAGCCCGCGCTGCCCGAGCGCGTGGGCCAGGGCGAGCGCCACCTCGATCGACGGCCGGCTTTCGGCATCGCGTTCGCTCCAGCGCGCCTTGCGCGCCCGCGCCGCCACGATCGCCGCAAACTCCTCCGGGGCGAACCCGTGCTGCACCGCCCGGCGCACCTCCATCTCCATCGCCACCGCCACCACCGGCCACTGCGCCGGCGTGGTCCGCACGCGCACGAGCGGGATGCACCAGCCCGGCGCCTCGCGGCCGATCCATCCCTCGATCTGCCCCGAGACCCGCAACGTCGCCCCCAGGCGACGGTTCACCAGCTGCAAGGCGACCGCCCCCGCCAGTTCGCTCCGGCGCCGCTGGTCGTCGTCGGCCGGAGGGCGGGGCACGGCCGCCAACAGACTCACGATCGCCGCCGGCGCTTCCGGTTCGGAAAACAGCGTCACCCGCGGCTTCTCCGCCCGGCGGGGTGCGGGCACCGGCGGTGCCTCCGCCGCGGGCCCGCGGTCGGTCACCGCGGCGAATTCCGCCTCGATCCGCGCCGCCATCGCGACCGGGTCGGTCTCGCCCGCCACGGCCAAAGCCATCCGTCCGGGCCGGTACCAGCGGTCGTGGAACGCGCGCAGCGAGTCCGGGGTCGCGCGCTTGAGCGAACGCGCGGTGCCCAGCTGCGACCGGCCCATCGCGGTGTCCTCAAAAAGCGTCTCCAGCTCGCGGTCCTCGATCTCGTCGAGGTAGGGGGCGAGGAACTCGAACTCGCGTCCCCACCAATAGGCGACGCGCCCCGCCCGCACGTTGCGCTCGGACAGGATCACCCCGCGCTCGCGCTCCACGGCCTCGGCCGCGAACGTGAGTCCATCGGCGAAATTGCGCAGCACGCGCAGCGCCGCGGCGAGCGCGGCCGGGTCCGCCGCGGGCACGTTGCGGATCTCGTAGACGGTGTAGTTGCGCCCCGTGGCCGCGTTGAATTCCGAGCCGAAACCGAGTCCGAACCGCTGGAGCGTGCGGATCACGCTGTCGCCCGGGAAATCGCGCGAGCCGGCGAACGCCAGATGCTCCACGAAGTGGGCGTAGCCGAACTCACCTTCCGCCTCGTGGCGGCTGCCGGCGTCGACGTACAACACGAACGACACCCGCCCGGGCGGCTGCGGGTGCGGGCGCACGGCGTAGCGGAAGCCGTTCGGCAGGACCCCCAGGCGCACCCGCAAATCGGGCTGCAGCTCATATCCAAATTCCGGATCGTCCGCGGCCGGCGCCGCGCCGGGGGCGGGCCACGCCAAGGCGAGGCAGGCGCACAGCAAAGCGAGGAGGGGGCGGGCGCTCATGGGGTGGGGCGGGCGCTGCGAGTGATGGTAGGGAATCCCGGTTCAGCCGGGTTTTCAATCGATCCGTTCGTCGAAAGCATAAGCCCGGCCCCGTCGTTTTCCCCGCGGCGGGGACAACGATTCACCGGCGCGGATGACGACGCTGCAGGCGAAATGGTGCGAACTCGCCGCCGAGGCGACCGGTCCGGATTGAGGCCCGCGCGGGCGCGGTCGAAGCAGCTTCGCCTCCAGCCCGGCGACCAAGGATCGGCGTTGCGGTCATCCACCCCGACACGGCCGCCGCGCCCCGGTGGCGCCGGGGGCGCTGTCCAAGACGGCCCGTTTCGCCTCCAGCCCGGAAAAAAAGATGCCCGCGACCGTCGTGAGCCAGAAAAGCCAATTACATCCCCTATGCATATTCACTTTTCCTACCTTGAACGACGATCGCGGGCAAAACCGGTGCTGAAAGAACACCCGGCGC
>JAHFTC010000158.1 GCA_023269585.1 Opitutaceae bacterium | reverse complement strand
CTCGCGCGCCGGCGGCCAGCCCGCGAACCTCCAGGGGCTGTGGAACTACCAGGTCAACCCGCCGTGGGGAAGCAAATACACGATCAATATCAACACCGAGATGAACTACTGGCCCGCCGAGCCGGCCAACCTCGGCGAATGCACCGAGCCGCTCGTGCGCATGGTCGAGGAGCTCGCCGCCAGCGGCGCACGTACCGCCCAGGACATGTACGGCGCCCGCGGCTGGGTCGCGCACCACAACACCGACCTCTGGCGCGCCACTGCGCCGATCGATGGTACGCGCTGGGGGCTGTGGCCGATGGGCGGCGCCTGGCTCTGCCTCCACCTCTGGGACCGCTACGAGTTCGGCGGCGACCGCGCCACGCTCGAGCGGATCTACCCGACCCTGAAGGGCTCCGCGCAGTTTTTCCTGGATACCCTCGTCGAGGAGCCGACGCGCCGCTGGCTTGTCACCAGTCCCTCGCTCTCGCCCGAGAATGCCCACCACGACGAGATCGCCCTCTGCGCCGGCCCGACGATGGACAGCTCGATCCTGCGCGCCCTCTTCGACCGTTGTATCCGCGCCTCGGAAGCGCTGGGCGTGGATCCCGAGTGGCGCGCCGAGGTGGCGAAGGCCCGCGACCGCCTGCCGCCGTTGCAGATCGGCCGGGGCGGCCAGCTCCAGGAATGGCTGGAGGATTGGGACCTCGACGCGCCCGAGCCGCACCACCGCCACATCTCGCATCTCTTCGCGTTGCACCCGAGCGATGAGATCTCGCCCCTCGCCACGCCCGAACTGGCCGCCGCCGCGCGCCAGACGCTGGCGCTGCGCGGCGATGTCGCCACCGGCTGGAGTCTCGCTTGGAAGATCAACTTCTGGGCCCGCCTGCACGACGGCGCGCGCGCCTACGACCTGCTCAACCTGCTGCTCAGTCCGGACCGCACCTACACGAACCTCTTCGATGCGCACCCGCCGTTCCAGATCGACGGCAACTTCGGCGGCACCGCCGGCATCCTCGAGCTGCTCGTGCAGAGCCACCGCGGCGAACTCCATCTCCTTCCCGCGCTGCCGCCGGTGTGGCCGCAGGGCCGCGTCACCGGACTGCGGGCACGCGGGGGCGTGACGGTGGGCCTCGAATGGCGCGCCGGGAAACTCGTCGCCGCCACGCTCACCGCCGATCGTGACGGCACACAGCGTGTGCGCCTCTCGCCGACCGAAGTGCGCGAGGTGTCGCTCAAGGCCGGCCAGCCGTTCGTGGTGAAGCCGTGAGCTGGTGCCGGCCGATCTGTTCTCCGGCGTAGGTCGTGGCTTCAGCCCGACCCGCTCGGCCCTGCGCGCACCCCGCGCCCGGGGAGCAATTCCACGCCCGCCGGGTCGCCCTGAAGGGACGACCTACGTAATGTCCGCCCCGCCACCGGGCCGCCTCCGCGTCCCCCTGGCCCGCGGCGGTGCTCTGTCGCCGCCGTTCGTCGCCTTCCCGCAAACTTCGGGTTGAAGCCCGCTGCCGACCTCGTACTCCTTGGCCGCCGTGACTGATAAACCCTCCGCTCCCTTCACCGCCATCGGCAAGCCGCTCGTCGGCATTGTCATGGGCAGCACTTCCGACTGGCCCGTCATGGAAGCCGCCGCCCGCCTCCTGGATGAGTTCGGCATCGCCACCGAACGCCGCGCGCTCAGCGCGCACCGCACGCCCGACGCCGCCTTGGACTGGGGCCGCGGCGCCGGCGGCCGCGGGCTCAAGGTCATCATCGCCGCCGCCGGCGGTGCCGCCCACCTCGCGGGCGTGATGGCCGCCGTCACCCCGCTGCCGGTCCTTGGCGTGCCGATGGAATCGGCGTCGCTCAAGGGCCTCGATTCCCTGCTCTCGATGGTGCAGATGCCCGGCGGCATCCCTGTCGCGACGTTTGCGATCGGCAAGCCCGGCGCGATCAACGCCGCGCTCTTCGCCATCGCGATCCTCGCCCAGGGCGACGAACGCATCCGCCAGGCGCTCGACGACTACCGCGCCAACCAGACCAAGAAGGTCCTCGAGGCCAAGCTGCCCTGAGCGGGCCAGCCGGCCCTCCGAGGTAGGAGCCTGCTTGCAGGCGATTTGCGGCGCGGCGTGGCCCGCAAGTCGGGATCGCCTGCAAGCAGGCTCCTACACTTCAACAGCCATGTGCCGTATTCGGGACGAACAGTCGGAATTCCACAGAAGGTAACGAAGAGAACGAAGGCGCACTCAGCTGCCCGCGACCACAAACATGGACCTGAGACTTGAAGAGCTTGATGTTCCTTTCTCGACCGCGGATGTCGGTAGCTTGTCGATTTCTTACTCTGGACGGACGCTGACGGCGTGCTTCGCAGATATCAGCCAGCGAAATACCACCGTCGTGTTTGAGGGAGTCGCCGCGTACAAATGGGACGAGAGCTCGTTCGAATCCATCGATGCGCGGCCAGATCGAGTCTATCGGGTTCGCGACTCCGAGTGGGTGCGTCGATGGCCCGCAAGCGCCGGTCTCGCCCATTTCGCGCTCGGTTTCTGTGGCCTCTCTCCGGTGCCCACTGGATACCTTGAGGTCATCGCAAAGACTATGGAGCAGAAGACTGCGTCGTAGACTGCTCTCCTCTTCGTTTCCTTCGTTACCTTCTGTCGATCCGTTTCCTTTCCATCCCACCACTCCGCTACTCGCGACATTACCACACCATGAGCACCACTCGTAAACCCGGCCTCGGCACCCTCGCCCTCCACGCCGGCCAGACGCCCGATCCCACCACGGGCTCCCGTGCCGTTCCGATCCATCAAACGACGAGCTACGTCTTCCGCGACGCCGAGCACGCCGCGAATCTCTTCGCGCTGAAGGAGCTCGGGAACATCTACACGCGCCTGATGAACCCGACGACCGACGTCTTCGAGAAGCGCCTCGCCGCGCTCGAGGGCGGCAGCGGCGCGCTCGCGCACAGCTCCGGTCAGGCTGCGATCACCGACTCGATCCTCAACCTCGCCGGCGCGGGCGACCACATCGTCTCGGTCGCGCAGCTCTACGGCGGCACCTACAACCTCTTCCACTACACGCTCCCGAAGCTCGGCATCGAGGTGAGCTTCGTCGATGGCGAGGACCCGGAGAATTTCCGGAAGGCGCTCCGGCCGAACACCAAGGCGTTCTACGGCGAGGGCCTCGGCAATCCGCGGCTCAACATCTTCCCGTTCGCCGAGGTCGCCGCCATCGCGCGCGAGGCCGGCATCCCGGTGATCGTCGACAACACCTGCCTTTCGCCGCTGCTCAACCGCCCGATCGAGTGGGGTTGCAACATCGTCGTGCATTCGACGACCAAGTACATCGGCGGCCACGGCACCTCGCTGGGCGGCATGGTCGTCGACGGCGGCAACTTCGACTGGGGCAACGGCAAGTTCCCCGGCTTCAGCCAGCCCGACGCGAGCTACCACGGCATCGTGCACTGGGACGCCTTCAAGGCCTTCGCGCCCGCCGGCGGCGCGAACATCGCCTACATCATGAAGATGCGGCTGCAGCTCCTGCGCGACATCGGCGCCTGCATCAGCCCGTTCAACTCGTTCATGATGCTCCAGGGGCTGGAGACGCTGCACCTGCGCATGGAGCGCACCTGCGCCAATGCGCTCAAGGTCGCCGAGTTCCTCGCGGCGCACGATCGTGTGGCGTGGGTGAACTATCCCGGTCTGAAGAGCAGCCCGGCCCACGCGCTCGCCAAGAAGTACCTCTCCGGCGGCTTCGGCGGCCTGGTCGGCTTCGGCGTGAAGGGCGGCTACGAGGCCGGTCTCGCGTTCATCGGCCGCCTCAAGCTCCTCAGCCACCTGGCGAACATCGGCGACGCCAAGTCGCTCGCAATCCATCCGGCGAGCACCACGCATTCACAGCTCACGCCGGCGGAGCTGGTCACGACCGGCGTATCCGCCGACTTCATCCGGCTCTCGATCGGGATCGAGGACATCGACGACATCCTTGCCGACATCGCGCAGGCGCTGGAGGCGAAGTAGCTCGCGCGCTGAGGACGTTTTTCCTCACGAGCCGGCGTCCGCGGACGCCGGCTTTTTCTTCCCTTCTCGGGGCGCTCCACCTTGCGCCAGAACTCCATCCCCGGCGCTTGCCCGACGAGCTGAGGGCCGAGGCGGCGCCGAGTCATGTCAACCAATAGTTGACATCGTTTGTAGGGTGATCGCTTGGGGCGGGGCGGCAGGGGACGTGGCGTCTCCGAGTCACGCCGGCCGCTGCGCCTCGGCTGGAGGGGGCGTGCCGTTCGGGGTGCGCCTTTTTGGCTCCCAGCCGGTGAGCAGCCAGACGGCGCCGAGTCCGGCATAGAGCGCGATCAGGCCGGCGGTCTCGTGGAGCACGTTGTAGTGGCCGGGAAAGCGCGGGGCGAGGAGTACGATGGTCGCGATGCGCAGCAGGTTCATCGTGAAGGCGAACGCCACGGCGAGCGTGAGCAGGCCGGGAAATGACCACCAACGCGCGCGGCGGTGGAGCAGGCCGATCGTGCCGAGCAACAACGAGGAGGAGATGAGCCCGAAACCGTTGCACTCGGTCGCAACCACGAACGTGCCGTGTTCATTCACGAGCCACAGTTGCACGTCGGGCCGGGCGACGATCTGCAGCTGCGAGACGAGGCCGAACGATTGGAGCAGCCGGACCGACTCGACGCCGGCCATCTGGCGCAGGGGCCAGTCGAGGACGGGAAAGAGCAGCACGAAAAGGAGGAAGAGCGAGAACGCCGCGAGCAGTGGCACCGTGCGGCGGAGCGCGCGTGCACCGAACCCGACTTCGACCGCGCCTGCGACGGCGGCGACCAGGCCGGCGAGGATCAGCAGTGGGGCCTGTAGCAGCACGGCGCCGGCCACGCAGGCGTAGGACGTGAGCAAACAGACGAGACCGGTGCGATCGAGGTGGAGGTGCAGGCGCAGCGCTTTGCGGTGGGCTAACGCGATCCACACGCCCGCGAACGCCAGGATGAAGAACGATTGCTTCAGCTGTTCGTGCGCAAACGTCTGGGTCGTGGCCCACCGGGCCACCGGCCAGAAGGCGAGCGCGGTGCAGGCCAGCAGACCGCCTGCGAGCCAGCGATCGCGCGAGCGCCACGCGGAGCGGGTGGCGGGAGTTTCAGTGGTGTTTTCCGGCATCGGCGGGTTGGGACCGCGCGGAGCGTGGGATGTTCGCCGGGTGCGGTCGAGCGGCGAAGGCGAGGGCGCACGGGTGGCGCGAAGCCCGGAAGCCCCGGCGGCGCCGCCGGGGGCCGCTGGTTCGAACTGCACATTTTCGTGATACGGTCGTATCACCAAAATGTGCAATTCAGGCGGGCCGGGGTGGGGAGCGCGTGGGCGATTTGGGGGCCGGGGCGGCTACCCCCCCGCGCTTGTTGCCGAACCAGTCGAGGTGCAGGCGCGGGGCGAAACGGTAGCCGCGGTCGCGGGCCCTAAGGCGCGCGTAGCCCCACTAGTCGAGGCGGCGAGGAGGGGGGGGACTTGGGGAACGGGAAGAGATTTGAACTTGCTAATGACCGTGGGTCATTAGCACTCTGCAGGGCATGTCACTTGTCTTGCGCCGGAAGCGCGCCCAGACCCTCGAGGAGAAGAATCAGCGGGCGGAGGCCATCCGCGCGGCAGCGCGGCGCCTGTTGGTTCGGCATGAATTCGTCGAGATCACCATGGCCGAAATCGCGCGCAACGCCGGTTTGGCGAAGGGGACGGTGTTCCTTTACTTCCGAACCAAGGAGGAAGTGTTTCTCGATTTGGCGGAGACGGCGGTGGCGGAGTGGGCGGACGCAGTGGAGCGGAGTCTCGCCACGCTGCCCGAAGCCTCGTCGACCGAAACGGTGGGACAGCTCTGCGATGCCTTGATCGCCCCGGTCGCGGAGGGCGGTCGCGGAAAGCTTATGGCGATCTTGGATGACACGCTTGAGCACAACATCACCTATCGCCGCGCGAAGCAGTTCAAGCTGCGCATGAAAGAGCTCCTCGCGCGGCTCGGCGGGCTGCTCGAAACCCGTTTGGCTGGGCTGGAGGCGGGAGAGGGCGCTTCCCTTCTGCATGCATTGTTCGTGTGCTTGATCGGATCCTACAAGGTCGCCACGCCCTCGCGCACGGTGCGGCGTGTCATCGCCGAGCCGGGGATGGAAGTGTTCCGTGCGGACTTTGGACCATTGCTGCGGCAACTCGTCGGTTGCCATATCAGGGGCTATCTCGCGGCGAAACGAAGGAGCGAATCATGAAAGTGGTGTTGATCACCGGAGCTTCGAGCGGAATCGGACGGGCCACGGCCCTCCACTTTCTGAAACAGGGATGGATGGTCGCGGCAGCGATGCGGCGGCCCGACGTGGCGGATTTGCCGTGCGAGGAGCGCCTGCGGCGCTACGCGCTGGACGTGACCGAACCGGTCTCGGTTTGCGAGTGCGTAGCGGCAGTGGAGCGGGACTGCGGCGGAATCGATGTGTTGGTCAACAACGCCGGAGTGTATCTGACGAAGCCCTTGGAGGACGGCACCGACGCCGATTACGCGGCGGTATTCGGAACCAACGTTCAAGGCACTCTCCGAGTCACCCGCGCGGTGTTGCCCGGGTTCCGGTGCCGAAGGGCGGGAATGATCGTGAATGTCTCGTCCGTCGCTGGGCGAGTCAGCTTCCCCTTTCAGTCACTGTACCATGGTTCGAAATGGGCGATCGAGGGATGGTCCGAGGGGCTTGCGCACGAGCTGCGTCCGCAGGGCATTCGGATGAAACTGGTCGAGCCTGGGATGGTGAGGACGCCGCTTTACGACAGGACGCGGTCGCAGGGCGAGGCGGTGGAAACCGAGGCCTATCGCGAGGATTTTGCATCCTGGCGTCGCTACCTGCTTCGATGCTGGGAGCAAGGGGCGAGTCCGGAAGCAAGCGCGCGGGCCATCTTCCGTGCCGCAAACGACGATTCGAACCGGTTGCGCTATACGGCCGGTGCGGATACGAGGCAGGCGTTCATCCTGCGGGCCGTGCTTTCGCAGCGAGCGTGGGACTGGCTGGTCCGCCGCCTGACGGGGCTGCGTGGACAGCCCGAGCTTGTTGGGACGCCATGAACCGCCGGTGCCGTCGCCGCACGCTCACACGCCGCGTTTGTTGCCGAACCAGTCGATGTGCAGGCGCGGGGCGAAACGGTAGCCGCGGTCGCGGCAGAGCGCGGTGAGCCAGGCGGTGCGCTCGGCGAGGGTTTCGCGCGACGTGCCCTCGGGCATGAGGAGCACTTTGGAGCGCGGCGGCGGCGCGGGGAGCTGCGCGAGCAACGACTCGATTTCGGCGATGTCGGCTTCGTTCGCGACGACGAACTTGAGCTGGAAGGCGTAGGCGCCGAGCCACGCGGCCACGACTTCGGGCAGCCAGCGCGTCGCCTCGTGGCGCTCGCTCCAGCCGGCGCCGAACTGTGGGGGCGGCGGCGTGGAGTTGCGCAGTTTCGGGCTGAGCGAGGCGAGGTCGCAAGCGATGCCGACGGGCGCGATCGTTGCAGCGGTCTCGACGGTGATGTGTTTGCCGGTGGCGCGCAGCGCGGCGGCGAGCGCGGGCAATTCGGGTGCGAGCAGCGGTTCCCCGCCGGTGAGCACGACATGGCTGGCGGGATGGCGTGAGACTTCGGCGACAATCTCGTCCACGGAGAGTTGCGTCCCTTCGGGCGTCCACGAGGCGTACGGGGTGTCGCACCAGGTGCAGCGCAGGTTGCAGCCGGCGGTGCGCACGAAGACCGACGGCACACCGGCCAGTTCGCCCTCGCCCTGCAACGAATGGAAGATTTCGGAGATCAGCATGGCGGCTGTGGTGGAGGATTCGGAAAGGTAACCGCTAATTGCCGCTAATTGCCGCTAATGGTTGGAAGCCATCCGCCCAGTGTTCATTGCCGATCTGGTACGCGTCGATCGTGAAGCCATTGGCGTGATCTTTGAAACCGGGCTGCGAAAGAGCTCGTTGCTGCGCGGATGTTGCGTCTGCCGACGTCGCGTAAACGCCACTAAGCTTCATGTTCTCTTCGCCATCGGGGATCTGGTGCGTGTGAAAGAGCAGATGGGCGGTCTTCATGGCGGCGCGTGCTTTGGGTTTCGGATTAGCGTCAATTAGCGTCCATCAGCGGTTCAAACGGTTTGGGGCCTCGGCGGGAGCGGGCCGGTGTGAGCGTAGACGGTGGGGTCGGGGAGGCCGGCGACGAGGAAGGCTTCGCGGCGCTCCACGCAGGTGCCGCACTTCCCGCAGTGGATCTCGCCGCCCACGTAGCACGACCACGTGCGACCGAAGTCGACGCCGAGTTGCGCGCCCTCGCGGACGATCTCGCCCTTGGACAGTGCGATGAAGGGGCGCAGCAGTTGCACCTCGGCGTA
>JAHFTC010000051.1 GCA_023269585.1 Opitutaceae bacterium | reverse complement strand
TTCAGAGCAGCGATCTCGGCGGACTGGGCATCGAGGCGCTTTTCCTGCGCGATCTGCCGTAGGGTGAGTTCCTCGATCTTCGCGAGGAGCTTGGCCTGCATTTCGCCGACGCTGACGCCTTGGGTGGCGACCTCGGCGGCGGAGGGAATGCCGGGCAGCGTGCCCTTGGCGGCGATGTGCGCCTCGACCTCAGAAAGCGGCGCCAGGCGGTAGTCGGGCGCGAACACGTAGTCCGACCAGCCGGTCGTCTCGACGATCACCTCCTTGGCGCGGATCGTGCCGGCTACCTCCAGCTTGTTCGTCGGGTTCGTCGTGCCGATGCCGACGTTGCCAGTTCTATGAACAACAAATGCCTCGGTGCTCGGGGTGCCGGGTAGAAAATTTGTGCTGGAATCGCCAATGCTTAGGTAGGGTTTACCCTCGGTTGGCCCGAAGATCGACATGTGGGAAATACCATCCCCGCGAAACTTCACTTCACGCGAATCAAGCGTCACACTTCTACCGTCGCCGCCGGCACCCGAAATTGTGAGCCGTCCACTTGGGCTGCTTGTCCCGATGCCGACGTTGCCGGAGGGATTGATGCGCAAGGCTTCAATCCAAGTTAGAGAGTTGTTTCTCAGGCCGAATACGATATTAGCTCCTCCGGCTGAAATAGTGTCGATTTTCGCGCCGTAGTTATCCGCGGCTATCTTCCATTCAATACCACCTCTTGTGTCCAACGACGTATTTTGCTTGGCGAACAAAAGCTCGCCATGATTGGTCGCTTCGCCTGTTCCGTCTGAGAGCGATCCGAACTGCAATCGAGCCTGCGGGCTGGCCGTCCCGATGCCGACATTGCCGGAGAAGAATGCATTCCCATGGTTGAGAGTGAGCGGGCTGTACCCAGTGCCCGAACTATCCCAAATAGAGAAGATAATCGTTGGATCCTCTCGAAACTGCATCATTTGGGCGGAAAGGTTCGGGTTCACCCGCGCGCCCCACGTACCGCTGTTATATATATTCCGTCCGATCCCAGCGCCCGTCCACGACCACCACGGCTCGGAGATCCAAGTGTATAGGCCGGCGTCGCCTGTTCCTCCCCCATTGACTGCCGCGGGCAGAACATGCCGCGCATATTGCCCATGGACAAAGGCGACATCGAGCTTTGCGCCAGGCGCCGCGGTTCCGATGCCGACGTTGCCCGAGGCGGGGAAGGTGTTGGTCTGGGCGGAGAGCGAGGTGGCGAGGAAGCCGGCGGCGAGGGTGGCCGCGAAACCGTGGCGAAGGGCGGAGTTCATCGGAGGCAAGGACGAGGGCAGGGGCATGGCCCTGCTCGGTGCTGTGTTTTGGAAGAGGTTTGCACCCGACGCGCGAACCGAGGCCCACCCGCCGGAACCGCAGCACACCCGAAAGTGCAGGCGGTCGACAAGACCGTACCACATAACCGGGCACAACGGCTCCGCATCCGTTGATCAATCCTGCGCAACGATTGCCAACTTTCCCCCTGCACTTCGGTTGCGGTTCCGCCGCGCACCACCGCTTTCTCCCAAGGCCCGCCCCGTCGTGCACCCTGCCCTGCGGTCCTAACGCTTCGTGAGTTCCAGATTCTCCGCTTTCAATCCTCTGCTTCGCGCTCCTTCCGTCCCCGTTTCGCCGCGCCGGGTTCTCTGCGGTGCTCTCCGGCGATCGGGTCTTCGTTCCCCGCGTTGCTTCCGTCGCCGGTGCTTTGTGGTCCGGATCGCCTGCCACTCGACACGCTTCGGGTCCTGAGCCCGGCGAACGCCAAACCGGCGCATCCTCCGCGCGCGGAACCAGGCCGTGCCGTGGGGTCACGCGGAGGCCGGGGTCACCGCCCCCGGTCACAGTGCCGCACCCACTCCGGGTCGACCACGAACCGCCAGGGCTTCGCCGCCCACACCGGGCCGGCGAAGGCCACACCCACCCGGGGCGTTGCTCGCACCCATTTCCTGGGCACGCGCACGCCGCGGTCCTCCACGTGCAGCCCGCTCGCCGGCACCGCCTCGGCGCCGTCGAGCCGGCGGTCGATCCCGAGCGCGCGCGTCACGCGGCCCGGGCCGCTCGCCCCGGCCACGCCGCGGATCAGCACCGCAGCCGGCCAGTCCTCCGGCCCGGTCACGAGGTTCAGCATCTCGTGCACGCCGTAGCAGAGGTACACGTACCAGCAGCCTCCCGGCCGGTACAGCGTGGCCGTGCGCGGGGTCCGGCCCGCGCGCGCATGGCAGGCGAGGTCGTGCTCGCCGTCGTAGGCCTCGACCTCCGTGATCAGCCGCGCCTCGGCCACGCCATCGCGGGTGCGCACGAGAAACTTTCCCAGCAACCCCCGGGCGAGCCGCACGGTGCCCCGCCCGCGCCAAAACTCGGGCGGAAGCACGCCGCCCGATTCAGGAAACGCGTTTGCCGCGGAGCACATGCCACCGCAAAGTGCCGCGCCCCTTCCGCCGAATCCACCGCAATTTCCTCCGCGCCATGCCGCATCTCCTCACCCTCACCGCCAACCTCCTCTGGGAACAGACCCTGTTCTTCAAGGAATGGCAGCCCGACCACACCCAGCGCGCCACCCGCTCCGCCCACCAGGTCGGCGGCAAGGGCATCAATGTCGCCAAGATGCTAGCACGCCTGGGGGCCGCGCACTCCGCGGTCTGCTTCCCCGCCGGCCCCACCGGCGCCGTCGCCGAAGCGTGGTTGCGCGCACACGGCTTCGCGCTGAAGACCTTCCCCGCCGCCCAGCCTGAGACCCGCAGCGGCGTGGTCATCCGCAGCACGCGCACGGAGACCACCTTCCTCGGCCCCGACCACCCGCTCGCCCCCGACGCCGTGCGCGCCGCCACCGCCGCCCTCGCCACCGAACCCGCCGACTCCGTGCTCGCCGTCTGCGGCAGCATCCCCGGCTGGGAGGGCCCGACCGGCGTCGCCTTCCGCGAGCTGTTCCAGTCGTGGCCGGGCGTGCTCGTGGCCGACACCTACGGCCCGCCGCTCAAGTGGCTGGTCGAGCGCCCGCTCGCGCTGGTGAAGATCAACCGCGAGGAGTTCGACCGCCTCGCGCCGCCGGCCCCCGGCGACAAATCCGAACTGGCGTTCACCCTGCGCCTGGCCGAGACCGTCGCCCGTCACCCCGTCGCCGCGTGGATCATCACCGACGGCGCCAAGCCCGTGTGGTGCGCCCTCAAGGACGGCACGACGACCACCCTCCGCCCGCCCCCCATCCGCGAGGTCTCCGCCACCGGCTCCGGCGATGTCCTGCTCGCCACGCTCCTCCACGCCCATTTCAACCTCGGCCAAGCCTGGCCCGAGGCGCTCGCCCTGGCGCTGCCGTTCGCCTCCGCCAACGCGGCGCACGAGGGCATCGCCGACTTCCCGCTGCCGACGGGCACCTGATCGGCGCCAACCCGCCGGAGTCGGCTGAGAAATCTCGGTTTCCATCGTCCCCGACGCGCCCGGCATCTCGGGCGCAACCTTTCGGCTCCGCCGCGGTCGGACACCACTCGCTCTTGACCGCGCCGTGCGAAAAGTCCGTTTTTCCCCGGCGTGGACCATGGCTGTCCTTGCCCCCGGGTAAGGGAACTGCCAAGAAACGTTCCGCGGCCCTCCTCGACCTCCTTACCAACTCCTTCCCATGAAGAAACGTGGCGTCATCATCGCTATCGTCGTCCTGCTCCTCTCCCTGATCGGCTTCTTCGCCTACCGCGCCCACGCCGACCGCGTGGCCCGCGAAGAGGCGGAACAGCGCCGTACGCTCGCCGCCCAGCAGGCCGAGCGCGATCGTCTCGAGGCCCAGCGCAAGGCCGAGGCCGAAGCCGAGGCCAAACGCCTCGCCGACCTCCGCGCCAAGCAGGAGGCCGAGGCCGCGGCCCGCCAGGCCGAACAGGACCGCCTCGACCGCGAGGCCGCCGAGCGCGCCCGCCTGGCCGCCGAGGCCGAGGCCAAGCGCCTCGCCGCCGAGGCCGAGGTCAAACGCCTCGCCGCCGAACAGGCCGAACTCGAAGCCCGCCGCCTCGCCGCCCTGCGCGAGCAGGAAGCCGCCGAGGCCGAAGCCAAACGCCTCGCCGCCCTCAAAGCGCTCGAGGATGCCGAGAACGAGCGCAAGGCCGCCGAGGAGCGTGAACTCGCCCGCCTCGCCGCCCTCAAGCGCCAGCAGGAACTCGAGGCCCTCGCCACCATCCAGAAACGGGTCGAGCAAGGCCGCGTGATCTTCCCCGAGGACTACAAGCGCCGCCGCCACTACGACCTGAACATCGACCTGATGAACACCGGGCGCCTCGAGGCCCCGGAGCCGGTGGTGAAGCCCGCCGACAAGAAGTAGGCCATCGTCACCATTTCTCACTCACAAAACCGGCCCCGCGTGGGCCGGTTTTGTTTTGCGTGGCCCGTGGTCGGTGGACCGAGCCGGCCGGGACTACGATTCGGCGTGTTCGGCGGACTGCGCCGAACGCGGGGGCTGAAGCACCCCGCCACCCAGGACAACACCCGCGCGACGTGGCCCGGTGCTTCAGCCCGGGCTGGCAGGTTCCAGCCAGGGGTTGGCGCGCCGCGGACCCGGGGCTGCGTTCGGCCGTGTCCGACAAGCAATGCCACTACCACTCGGCCGGGGGCGAAGGTTCGGCGTGTTCAGCGGACCGCGCCGGCCAGGGACTACGATTCGGCGTGTTCAGCGGACCGCGCCGAACGCGGGGGCTGAAGCACCCCGCCACCCAAGACAACTCCCCGCCACCCAGGACAAAGCTCGCGTGGGGCGCGCTTGGGCCGGTCACGAAAAGGATCGCGCCGCAGCGCCCGGCACTCAACCTGCGGCCCTCGGCGAAGTGCGCCTCCGCTCCAAGTTTGCCCCGCCGAATCGGGTCGATCACGAAAGTTGCCGGAAAAAGGTCTTGCTTCCGCCCTCCCCGAACCGTTTCTTCGCGAGCTTTTCCAATGAAAGCCACCATCAAGACACAGGGGAAACAGTTCGTCGTCACCGAGGGCGACGTTCTGATCGTCGATCGTTTTCCCACGACCGAAAAGGGCTCCACTGTCGAGATCAACGACGTCCTCTCCATCGGCGAAGGCGCCGAGATCAGGATCGGCACCCCCACGGTGGCCGGCGCGTCGGTGACCGCCGAGGTCCTCGAGAACAAGCGCGGCAAGAAGGTCGTCATCTACAAGAAGACCAAGCGCAAGGGTTACGAGCGCCGCACGGGCCATCGCCAGGAACTCTCCGTTCTCAAAATCAAAACCATCTCTGCCTAAGGATTCGTCATGGCGCATAAAAAAGGTCAGGGCACATCGTGCAACGGTCGCGACAGCAAGGCGAAGCGCCTTGGCATCAAGCTGTACGGCGGCCAGGCGGTCATCGCCGGCAACATCATCGTCCGCCAGCGCGGCACCCGTTACCATGCGGGCGCCGGCGTTGACATGGGCCGTGACCACACCCTCTTCGCGATCCGCGACGGCGTGGTGCTCTTCGATAAGGAACACCGCAAGGTCAGCGTCAACTGACGCCCGCCTCCGTCCCCATTTCAGCGCACCGCCTTCCGCGGTGCGCTTTTTTTGTCCCCCGCCCGGCCGCGCCGTCGCCGCACAATCGCGCACCGTCGCCCTTGCCAGCCCGCGCCGCCCCCGCTATTCGCCCTGCCATGTCTCCGCGCTCCGTCGCCGTCCTGCTCCTGCTCTCCGCGCCCTTGCTGCTCTCCGGCGCCACCACGATCGTCCGGGTCTGGCCCTCCTACCGTGAGGCCGAATCCTTCCGGCGCATCTCCGAATACGTCGGCGGCACGGAAAACTCCGGTCGCGAGATCGTCCTTCGCACCCAGCCCGAGGCGCACGCCGGTTACTATCTCCTCACCCGCATCCAGGCCGACGATGCCGCCGCCGGCGCCGCGCTGCTCGTCGAAGTCGTGCTTCCGGGCGATCCGACGATCCGCACCTTCTCCTTCCCGGGCGGCCTTCGCGCGGGCGAACATGTCTATCAGATCGGCATCACCGGCACCGATTGGCCCAGCGCGAAAACCCGCGCTGCCGCCTGGCGGGTGTCCGCCCGCGCGGCGTCCGGCGAAACCCTCGCCGAGCTCACCAGCTTCCTCTGGAGCGCCCCCGCGGAGACCAAGTGACCGCTGCGGTCCCGCGCCTGACGCAATCGTCGGCCGCTGCGGTGCGGTGGTCGCCTTGGGCGGCGCTCGACCTGCCCCACCGGTTCGACGCCGCCAGCCTCCGCGAGACGCTCGACGGCGGGCAGGCCTTCCGGTGGCGCCCGCTTGAGGATGGCGCCGTGTGGCAGGGGGTCTTCGGGCAACACGCGGTCCAGCTCCGCCTCACCGAAACGCCGCGCCCGCTCGAATTCCGCGCGGCCACCGAACCCGCGGCCGCCGCGCACGCCCTGCGCCACTACCTCGCGATGGCTGCCACACTCGACAACGCGCTCGCGCGGCTCCCGCTCGGAAGCGACTCCGTGCTCGCGCAAGCCGTCGCCGCCTGCCCGGGCCTGATCCTGCTGCGCCAGCCCTTTGCCGAGACGTTGCTGGGCTTCATCCTCAGCTCGACCAAGCAGATCCCGCAGATTCGCCAGCTCTGCGACACCTTGGCCGCGCGTTTCGGCGCCGAGCTCGCCCCCGGTATCCATGCCTTGCCGACTTGGGAACGGCTCGCCGCCGTCGGCGAGCGCGAGCTGCGCGGCTGCGCCCTCGGGTTCCGCGCCCGCTACGTGCACGAGACCGCCCACTTCCTCGCCGTCCGCCCCGGCTGGCTCGCCCGCGTGGAGACCGCGCCGTACGCGGAAGCGAAGGCCGCCTTGTGCGAGCTCCCCGGCGTCGGCGAAAAGGTCGCGGACTGCACGCTGCTGTTCGGCGCGGGCCGGCTCGAGGCGTTCCCCGTCGACGTGTGGATCCTGCGCGTCCTCGCCGAGCGCTACGGACTGGAAGGCTGGCGGCCGGCGCCGCTCGCCCAGTTCGGCCGCGCCCATTTCGGGCCGCTCGCCGGCCTGGCCCAGCAGTACCTCTTCGCCGCCGCCCGCCGCGGCCGCTGACCCGACAATCCGGAGCCGGCGGGCAACTTCGCGCTTGCGCACGTCATGCGTTTGTGGAGTCTCCCCGTCGCCCCCTGCACTTCCCAACCCCACGCAAACCCGTAGCCAGAAGTTACGACCATGCGTAAGTGCAATCACCCGTCCGAGGGCTTCACCCTCGTCGAGCTGCTCACCGTCATCGCCATCATCGGCGTGCTCGCCGCCATCCTCATCCCGGTCGTCGGGAAGGTCCGCGAGAACGCCCAGCGCGCCTCCGATCTCGCCAATATCCGCAGCATCGGGCAGGCCGCCCTCGTCTACGCCCAGGAACACAACGGCAGTCTCCCGGGCACCAACCTCCCCGCCACCGCCGGCACCACCGGCTTCGTGCCGGGCGGCGTCACGCCCACCACGACGTTGTACTCGTACGCCGCCGCGCTCGCCCTCTCGGGCGGGCTCAACAACGGCGCCGTCTGGGTCTCCCCCTCCGACCTCGTCGGCACGCAGGGTCTGGGCAACATCCTCAACAACGCCGCCATCCGCGACTTCGCCGCGGACGCCCCGGCGTTCAACGGGGCGACGCTCAGCTTCCAGACCTTCAGCGGCCTGCGCGCCTCGATGGGCGCCAACACCCCCGTCGTCTGGACCCGCGGGCTCACCGCCGCCACCGGCACTTGGGACAGCAGCCGCCAAAACTCCGTCTACGGCAGCGACGGCGGCCACGTCTTCTTCCTCGGCGGCCACGTGCAGTTCTTCAACAACCTCGGCGGCGACGATGCCAACGGCCGGCTGGTCGCCGCCAACGGCGCCCGTACCCGCCAGGTCCTCGCCACGGCGCCCGCGTTCACCGGCACCACCGCCTGGCAGACTCCGCGCGTGCTCTCCTCGACCGGCGCCGGCACCGGCGCAGGCCTGACACACGACACGCCCGCCACCGGCTCCCTGCAATAGCTTCCCCACCAGCCACACATCCCCACAAGGGCCTCCGTGCGCGGAGGCCCTTTTTCGTTTCGCGCGCGCCCCCCGTGCGCCCGTAACGTCGCCCCGATGCCGCTCTCCCCGTCCGCGACCCGCGCCCTGCTTGAACAACTCGGCCACCGGCCCAACCGGCAGCTCGGGCAGAACTTCCTCATCGACGGCAACATCGTGCGCAAATCCCTCGAACTCGCCGCCGTGCAGCCGGGCGACCGCGTGGTCGAGATCGGTCCGGGGCTGGGCACGCTCACCAGCGAGTTGCTCGCCGCCGGAGCCGAGGTCTGGGCCATCGAATTCGACCCGCGGCTCCACGCCCATCTCGCCGCCACCGTCGTGCCCGCGGCAGGCGAGAGACTCCACCTGCTCCTCGGCGACGCCGTCGAGCATCCACTCGCCGGCTACGCGCCGGCCATGGGCGACTTCAAGATCGTCGCCAATCTCCCCTACGCCATCTCCACCCCGTGGTTCGACGGCGTGCTCGCCGGCCCGCTGCCCGAGCGCACGGTGCTCATGGTCCAGCGCGAGGCCGCCGACCGTTTCCTCGCCGCGCCCGGCTCGAAGAGCTTCGGCGCCATTTCGATCTTCCTGCAATCCGCCTTCGCCGCCGCGCCCGGCCATGCCGTGAGCCGCCACTGCTTCCTGCCCGCGCCGGAAGTCGACTCCTACCTCCTCAATCTCCAGCGCCGGCCCGAGCCCTTCGTCTTCCGCCTCGAGACCCGCCAGCTCATCCGCGCGTGTTTCCAGCAGCGTCGCAAACAGATCGGCGCGCTCCTGCGCCGCCTCGCCCCGGCCGTGGTCGCCCCGTGGGAAACCCATCTCGCAGCCGGCGGGCTCAACCTCCAGGCGCGTCCCGAGCAGATCCCCACCACGCTTTGGCAGGTGCTCGACCGCCTCCCGCGCTGAGCCCGCTCTTCCGTCGAGCGACGAGTGCCCGACCCGCGTCGCGACCGATCCCGCCTCCCACCGTACCGCCCGTCCGTTCACAGGTGGTCGGGCGCGCGACCGTCGGCACCTGAAACCGCTGCGCCCCGGAGCGACGCCCCCGGACATTGCGAATTTGCGCAGCGGGCAACGTCGGATACGGTCGCGGTCGTCCAAGGCGGGGGACACCCCACCCCGCCCGCGCCACACCCCGCCCGCGCCACACCACCCCGCGCCCTCCGCCATGCCGCCCTCCCTCTTTTCGACCGTGGAAAACGCCCCAACCCCCGACGGTACCTATTTCGCCAGCCCCGAAAGGCTGGATACCACCGCCCTCCGCGATCAGCTCGACGACGTGACGAAGCATCCGCTGCTCAACTCGCTGCTGGGCGTCGTCGGCGGCCTGCTCGCCGTGCTGAACACCCACCGCCAGATTCTCGCCATCAACGAGAACCTGCTCGCCTATCTGGGCGGCGACGCCGCCGGGACCCTGCTCGGCCTGCGGCTCGGCGAGGCGCTCGCCTGCCCCCACGCCAAGGAGATGGCCGGCGGCTGCGGCACCAGCCGGTACTGCAAGACCTGCGGCGCCGCCCTCGCCCAGGCCGTCGCGCTCCATCACTGCAAATCCGCCGAGCGGCTCTGCGCCCTCGAGACCGAGCACAATGGCACCCGCCACGACCTCGTCCTCCGCGTTCGCGCCACGCCCCTCACCCTCGACCACCACCAGCTCATCCTGGTCTTCATCGACGACGTCACCCGGCAGCAGCAGAGCGCCCTCTCCGAGCGCGCCTTCCACCACGACCTCAACAACACGCTCACCAGCCTGCTCCACGCCAGCGAGACGCTCGCCGAGGACGCCCGCGGGCAAGTCGCCGGTCTCGCCGGGGAGGTCCACCGCCTCACCCATCGCGTCGTGCGTGAGGTTCAACTCCACCGCCAGCTCGTCGCCACCGAATTCGACGGACTGAAGCCCGAGCGCGGCGAGGTGCGGCTCAGCTCGGTGCTCGACGACTTGCGGGCCCAGATCGGCCACCACCCGGCGGCCCACGCGAAACGCATCGTCATCGTCCAGCCCCGCGAGGACCGCACGCTCGTCACCGATGCCGCGTTGCTCCTGCGGGTCCTCGACAACATGGCCATCAACGCCCTCGAGGCCACCCGCCAGGATGGTGAAATCCGGATACGTGCGGAGGTTGCCCCCGCCACCGTCGAGTTCAGCGTGTGGAACGAGGCGCCCATCCCGCCCGAGGTGGGCCTGCGCATCTTCCAGCGCAATTTCAGCACCAAGGGCGCGCTCGGCCGCGGCCTCGGCACCTACGCGATGAAACTGGTCGGCGAACGCCTCCTCGGCGGCCAGGTGGCGTTCGACTCGTCCGCCCTCGACGGCACCACCTTCCGCTTCCGCCTGCCGCTCTGAGGCGCGCTCCGTCGAGCGTCGAGTGGACGAGCGTCGAGAGCCAGCCGGCCGAGGATCATCCCGAGAAACACGCGACCCAGATTGTGCCACCGCCGGTTCGGCACCCGACGCTCGTCTCCCGTCTGCCCCGTGGGCCGCGCACCAAGCCATGCAACCATGGCCCGGGTCCGCGGTCCCACGGGGCTCGAAACTTGCCTCACCCGACCTCCGTCGCCACACCAATCCCACCGATGCCGCCCCGCCTTCTCGTCCTCGCCGCCCTGCTGTTCGCCGGCTTCGCCGCCCGTGCCGAGCCCGCGCCGCCCGCCGCCAAGCTCCTCGGCCGGATCGCGGACAACCGCTACCACGCACCCGCCGACGTGTATTCCGTCGCCGTCCCCGTCCTGCAGGGCGACCACGCGACCATCATCGACAACGGCGAAATCGTCGTCTTCAAGGACCAGGTCGCCACCCTCCTGACCATCGCCGCCTTCCCGATGCCGCCGATCGCGCGCTTCGACTACGAGACGGAGGGGCCGCGCGAGTACCTGATCCAGTTCTTCCGCGACAACGTCGTGCGCGACTACCGCGAGGCCTTCCCCGGCTCCGCGATCGAGAGCGCCCGCTTCCTGCCCGACGTCTTCGGCGGCGCGGTGGTCGCCTTCACCCTGTTGCCGGGCGGCTCCGCCTTCGACCCGCCCGACCCGGTCGACCCGGTCGACTCCGCCGCCCCGCCGCCCGTCGCCAAACGCGGCCATTTCGTCTTCGTCCATGACGGACGGATCTATGTCATCGCCGTGGAACTGGCCGAGCGGGTGACGGAGCCGGACGAATACGAGCTCACCACCGCCGAGGAGGACCGGGTCCTCTTCGACCGCCTCGTCACCGTGACCGCCGCCCTCCGCTTCGGCGCGGATCCGACGCCCGCCGCGAGCGCGGCACCCGCCGAGACGGAGCGACCGCCCGTTGCCGTGCCGGCGAACTGATTCCGAGCCGGCCGGCCCTCCAGCCTCTCCCCGGCCGCGAGCCGCCGGGCCACGCAGTTTCAAGACCAGTACCGCCCGGCGCGGCTCACGCTCCGCGAGATGCGCCGCGGTGCCGCTCGGGGCCAGCGCGTTGTTTCACCGCCCGCCGCCGTTTGTACCGTTGAATACGTCAGCGATTTGCCAACCCGGCGATTGCGCCTTCGCTCCGCCCGTCTCCTTCGACCATGAACCCGAACACACCCGCCCTCTCGCGCCGCGACGCCCTGCGTTTCCTCGGACTCGCCGGCGCCGCCGCCTTCCTGCCCAGTCTCGTCACCCGCGCCGCCGCGGCCGATGCCGCGCCTGCCGCGGCCCCGGCGCCCGCCGGCGGTCCGCCCGCCCTTGCCGGCGAACAACCCGGCTTCTTCCGTTTCAAGATCGGCGCGTTCGACGCAGTCGCCCTCGACGACGGCGGTTTCGGCGGACCACTCGCCCAATCGCCCTGGCCCCAGGGCGAGCCGGCCAAGCTCGCCGCCGCCCTCGGCGCGGCCTTCCTGCCGACGGATTCGTTCGCACTGCCCTTCAACAACCTGCTCGTGCAGATGGGCGCCGAGCTCGTGCTCATCGACGCCGGTTGCGGCACCGTCTTCGGCCCCGGCAATGGCAAGCTCGTCCGCCGTCTGGCCGCGATCGGGGTGAAGCCCGAACAGATCACCGCCGTCTTTCTCTCGCACGCCCACGGCGATCACTTCGGCGGCCTGCTCGACGAGAACAAGAACCCGGTCTTCACCCGCGCCCAACTCTTCATCCACCGCCGCGAATTCGAGTTCTGGACCGGCTCCGCGCCCGATCTTTCGCAGACGTTCATCCCCGCCGACAGCCGCCCCGGCGCCATCGCCGGAGCCCAGGCCTACCTCAACGCCTTCCAGGGCAAATGGCACCTCATCGCCCCCGGCGACAAGCTCCTCGACGGCCTCGAGATCATCGACGCCCCCGGCCACACGCCCGGCCACCTCGCGTTCCAGTTCTCGTCCGGCAGTTCGCAGCTGCTCCACTTTGTGGACACAGCGCATCACCACGCGATCTCCTTCGCCCACCCCGAGGTGCCGTTCGGCTACGATGTGCAACCCGCCGAGGCGGTGGCCACGCGCCGGAAGCTCCTCGACCGCGCCGCCGCCGAGCGCACCCGCCTCTTCGGCGCGCACATGCCGTTCCCCGCCTTGGGCTATGTCCGCCGGAGCGGCGCCGCCTACGAACACGTGATCGAGCCCTGGCCGGCCCTCTGACGCCCCGCCACGGGAAGGCCGGTCCGGCCCTCCACCCCCGGGCCATCGCCGCGGCGCACCACTCGGTCGCGCCGCGGTTTCTGTTTTGGCACCAAGTCACGAGGTTTCCCGCGGCACAGACGCGGGGGCATTCCCCGCCACGGCGCGGGGTATTGTCCTCGTGATTGTAATTAAGGTTCAGGGCGACCGGCCGTTAAGCGGCAGTCCTACCCGCTACCATCATGAACCAAAAAAGTATCCTGTCTGCGTTTCTCCTTCTGGCCTGCACCGGCGCCGCGTGGGCGGCCGCTCTCATCGAAGCCCCATCCCCGGCCCGCACCAAGATGCCGGCGGTGAATCCCGCCGACTACGGCGACACGGCCACCGTCAACCTCCTCGTCGAGACCAACGCCTACGGCTATGTCACCGCCGCCGAGGTGAAGGACGCCTCGCATCCCGCGCTCGGCCAGGCCTGTGTCGAGGCCATCAGACAATGGCGGTATTCGCCGGCCCGGGAGTATGGCCAGCCGGTCCCCGCCAAGTTCATCCAGCCCTTCCGCTTCTCCGACGGCCTGATCACCACCACCGCCACCGTCGACAAGCCCGCCTCGAAGGCGCCGAAAGCCACCCACCGGGTCGCCCCCGAACTGCCGCAGGATCTCCGCGCAATCACCGGCTCGGCCATTGTCTCCGTCGGCCTCGATGCCGAGGGCAAGATCGTCAGCGTCGCCATCGACGACTCCACCCATGAGGAACTGAACAGCTACTGCGAGGCGGCCGTCCGCCAGTGGCGGTTCTCGCCCAACCTGGTCGACGGCCAGGCCGTGCCCTGCACCGTGCAGGTGCCCTTCCGTTTCAAAGGTGATCCACTCCGCAAGGACGTAGCCGCCAAGGCCATGGTCGTCGACAACCGCGACCTCAAGCCCCTCCGCCAGCCCAGCCCCGTGATTCCCGCCGCCCTCGCCAAGGCCGTGGGCGAGGCCGAGGTCGCCTTCATCGTCGACGAGCACGGCTTCGTCAACGAGCCCGAGATCAGGTCCTCGACCCAGCCCGAGCTCGGCGAGATCGCCCGCCAGACCGTCCTCAACTGGAAGTACCGGCCCGCCCTCAAGGACGGCGAGGCCGTCGCCGTGAAGGTCCTCCAGCCGTTCCGCTTCAACGGCGGCATGGTCGTCACCCAGTCCCGGGCCCTCGTCGACAAGCTCCCCTCCGTCCGCCAGACCGCCAAGCCCGAGATCCCGGATACGCTCCGCGGCATCGCCGGCTACGTGAACGTGCAGTTCGCGATCGATGCCGAGGGCAACGTGACCGCCGTCGAAGCCAAGACCGCCTCGCTCGCCGAGCTCGAGGCCCCCGCGCTCGAGGCCGCGAAGAACTGGAAGTTCAAGCCCGCCCTCAAGGACGGCGTCGCCACGGCCTCCACGGTCGTCGTCCCGTTCGTCTTCGGCAAATAGCACCGCCGCCACCTCCGCCGCGAATCCGCCGCTGCGCCTCCGGGCGCCGGCGGATTCCTCATGTCCCGGTCGCGCGCCGCGCCGCCAACCCGTGTAACCGCTCTTCGAATTCACCCAGCACGGCCGACCGCCGGAACCGCTCCACCCAGGCGAGCCCGTTGCGCCCCCATTCCGCCCGCCGGGCCTCGCCCGCCTCCGCCAGCTGCCCGGCCGCGCGCGCCACGGCGTCCGGGTCGTCGGGCGGGGCCACGAGCCCGAACCCGCCCTCCTCCACCGCCCGCGCCAGCTCGCTCCCGGCATCGGCCACCGCCAGCACCGGCTTCGCCCGGCCCAGCGCCGTGAGCAGCTTGCTCGGGAAGAAAAACTGGCCCGTGCCCTTCTGCTGCGTGATCACGCACACGTCGGCCGCGATCGTCATCTCCGTGAAGGCCGCATCGGGCTGCAGCGGCAGGAACCGCACGCCGGCCGCGCCGGTCTCGGCGGCCCGGCGCACCAGCTCGTCCCTGCCTGCTCCGTCGCCAGCGATCACCCACGCCCGCTCCGGGCCCGCGCCGGCCGGCCGGCGCGCCGCCTCGAGCAGCACCCCCAGCCCCTGCTTCATCCCCACGTTGCCCGAATAGACGAGCAGGAAGGAGCCGGGCGCCAGCCCGTGCCGCGCGGCGAACGCCGCGCGGGCCGCCGCCCGCTCCGCCGCCGGCGCCGCGCCGGGCAGCGTATCCGCCACCCAGTTGGGGAAGAACACCCGGCGCGCGTCGCCCACGCCCTTGGCGCGGAACGCCGCCAGCATCCCGTCCGAAATCCCGGATACGAAGGCCGCCCGCCCGTACGCGAAGCGCTCGAGCGCGTAGAGCAGCCGCGTGAACCGGCCCGGCCGCAGCATCCCCAGCCCCACCGCCGCATCGGGCTGGAGGTCCTGCACGTGGAACACGTACGGCCGTCGCCAAAGAATAGAAACAACCCACGCCGGCACCGCCAGCGGCAGCGGCGGCGACACCACCACCACCACATCGGCCCGCCGCAGCGCGAGCACCCGCAGCAGCGAGGTGGCGAGGAAGCTCGCCTCGTGCAGGATCCGCCGCAGCGCCGTGGCCCGCGCCGGCACGAAATGCCAGCAGCGCCGCACCGTCACCCCGGCGTGGCGCTCGGTGCGGTAGAGCCGCCCGCGGTCCCCCGGCCGTTTCCGCCACTCCGGGTAGTACGGAAACGTGGTGACCATCTCGACCTCGTGCCCGCGCGCGGCGAACCACTCGGCCAGGCCCGCGTTGAACGGCGCGATGCCCGTCGGCTCCGGCGCATAGTTGATTCCCCAGACGATGATCCGCATCGGTGGCCCGATGTTGGGTCGCACCGGGCCGGCGTCAACGGGCCGCTTCCCGCGCCCGCCCCGCCCCCCGTATCCGGGAAACCCCGAGGTCGGGTTCCTTGACTTCCCCCCGTACCCGTCAACCATGCCCTACCCCAAGCGCCGGCCTCCCGCCGGCCTGGGAGTCACCGTCCCGCTCCTTCCACGGCGCCGCGCGCCGTCCGCCCCCGATGAAACTAACGAAGAAAACCCTCCTCGTTTCCTTGGCTGTCGCGCTCCCCGTCGTCCTCGTTGGCGGCTACTTCGTCGCGAAGACCATCGCCTGGCCGTACTACAAGCAGTACCGCGCCGCCCGCTTCGAGCGCAACGCCCGCGAGTTCCTCGACAAGGGCGACTTCGAGAACGCCATGCTCTTCGTGCGCAAGAACCTCGCGACCAACCCCAAGAGCCTCCCCGACTGGCGGCTCGCCGTGGAGATCGCCGAGAAACGCAACGACCCCGCCACCACCGTCGCCTACTACCTCCAGCGCCTCACCGACCTCGAGCCCACCCTCGCCAACCGGCTGCGCCTGGTGCGCCTGGCCTTGGGCGCGGGCGACATCAAGACCGCCTCCGACGCCATCTCCAAGGCCGGCACCGAGGCCCGCGACTCCGCCGAGTTCCACGAGCTCGCCGCCCAAGTGAGCCTGCGCGCCGGCAATCCGATCCAGGCCAAGTTCCACCTCCTCGCCCTCTCTGAGCTCCGGCCCGACAACCGCGCCGCCCGCCTCGACCTGGCCCAACTGCGCCTCGCCGAGGCCGCGCCCGACGCCCGCGAAGCCCTGCGCAGCGAGATCCGAACCCTTTCCGGCGACCCCGAACTGCGGGTCCGCGCCCTGGTGGGCCTGCTGGCCGACTCCCTCCGGGCCGGCCTGTCCCGCGAGGCCCCCGAGTTGGTCAACCTCCTGCGCCGCGAACCCGCGTTGACCGTGCAGCAGGCGATCACCCTCGCCGAAGCCGCCCGCTCCTTCGAACCCACGGCCCTGCCCGCCGAACTGGACCGTCTCCGCACCCTCGCCGGCACCAAGCCCGAGGACATCTTCACGGTCGGCCAATACCTGCTCTCCATCGGTCGCGCCGCCGAGCTGAAGCCCTGGCTCGACACCTTCACGCCCCCGCTCACCGCCACCACCACGTTCCAATTCGTCCAAGCCGAGACCCTCCTCGCCCTCCGGGAATGGGAGTCCGCCGAGACGTTCCTGAAGAAGGCCGAGTGGAAGGACGCCAACTACGAGCGCAACGCCCTCATCGCCTTCGCGCAGCGGGCCCGTGGCGACCTGCCGGCCTTCGCCGAGACCTGGCGCCTCGCCCTCGCCAACGCCGGCGCCAACCCCGCGCGGCTCAACCGCCTGCTCCAACGCACCGCCCGGTGGAACTGGTCCGACCAGCGCTACGAGGTTCTCTGGCGGCTCTTCCAGCAGAACCCGCTCGATCAGGCCGTGCAAAACGCGCTTTTCACCTACGAACGCGCCGCGGGCAACACCGCCAACCTCAACCGCCTCTTCGGCCGCATCGTCGAGGCGAGCCCCGGCAACACCAACGCCAAGAACAACTTCGCCTATACCAGCCTGCTCCTGGGCTCCAACCCGCCGCGGGCGCTCACCCTCGCGCAGGAAGTCCACACCGCCGATCCCAAGAGCCCCTTCTTCGCCACCACCTACGCCTTGGCCCTCCTGCGCACCGGCAAGGTCACCCAGGCCCGCGCCGTCCTCGACGCCTTCGACGCCTTCCAGCTCTGGCAGACCGACCGCGCCATCGTGCTCGCCGCCGTCCTCATCGCCGGCAACGCCTCCGAGGAGGCCGCCCAAGTCGTGGCCAACATCGATCCCCGCGGTCTCCTACCCGAGGAGAGACGCATGCTCGACGACACCCGCACCGCCCTCGAGCGCCGCCAGGCCGAGACCGCCCGCACCTCCCAGATCGAGCAGACCGTCGCCGCCCGCCGCGACGAAACCTCCGCCCGCAGCGCCCTGCTCCTCCTGCCCGAACCGCTGCGCGCCCAGCCGACCCTCGCGATGGAACTCGCCGACTCACTCTACGCCCGCGACGAATTCCCCGCTCTCGCCAAGGAACTCGCCGGCGCCCAATGGGAAAACCGCGACTTCCTTCGTCTGGCGCTGCTCGCCTACGCCCAGCGCAAGCTCGACCGCCTCGCCGACGCCCGCGCCACCTGGCGCCTCGCCGTCAATTCCGTCTCCACCCGCCCCGAACTCCAACGGGCGCTGGCCACCCTCGCCCGCGCCTGGAACTGGGAGGAGGAGCGCATCGACCTGCTCACGCGCGTCCTCCAACGCGAACCCGCCGACCAGGCCGCCCTCGACGAAGTCTCCGAATTCTACCTGCGCGCGCGCCGCACCACCGACCTCGCCCGCGCCTACGGCGCCACGCTCGGCGCCCCCGGCGCGCCCGCCGCCAACCGCGCCCGCTTCGCCTACTACAGCCTGCTCACCGGCTCGAACACGTCGGAGGCGCACGTCGCCGCCAAGGCCGCGTTCGACCAGAACCCGTCCGACCGCTTCGCCATCCGCGCGATGGCGCTGTCGCTCTGGCGCCAGGGTCAGGCCCGCGCCGGGCTGCAGATCCTCGGCGACAGTGTGAGCCGCGAAACCGTCCCGGGTGATCTCGCCCTGGTCCTCGCCCTGCTGCGCGACGGCGCCGGTGAGCCCGAGGCCGCGCGCGCCCTGCTCGCCGCCTTCCCGGCCGCCACCGCACTGCCAGAGGAAATCATCCTCGCCGACGATCTCGCCAAGCGCCTAGCCAAGACCGACTGAACGGTAATCCGTCAGACGAGCGTCGAGCGGACGAGCGACGAGAGCAGGGTCACCGAGGATTAACCGGCCAGGCCGAGCGGCTCAGATCGGGCCACCGACGGTTCGGCCCCCGTGCCTCGATCCTCGACTCTCGTCTGCACCAAAACGACTAGGCCCCTGCAGCGGCCGGCACCGGCAGAATTGCCCCGTTCTCCCGTTCAAGGCCCTCTCCTGTGGTCCGATAGGACACGGATTCATGGCTCCTGCGGCTGAACTCCGACATGGTCGGGCGACGTGTAGCGTCGGCTGGAGGAGCGTGCCGTTGGGCATCGCCCTCGCCTGCCTCGGTTTTGCACCCGTCGCATCGGCCCAGGTCGCCACCATGCCCGCCGCTCCGGCCGGGCGCGTCGAGGCCGGCGTGCCGGCCTTCGTCATCCTCAGCCCCGACGGGATGGGCCTGAATACCCCGCCCTCCGAGCTGCGACGATTGCCCGACGGACGCATTCTCGCCGTCGCCCAGCGCCAACTCGCCTTTGGCGACGGCGCCCGTTGGGAGACCTTCAACCTTGAACCATCCACCGGCGGCAGCGGCATCCGCAGCGTGCTCGTCGATTCCGCCGGCTCACTCTACACCGGATACGAGAGCGACTTCTGCCGCATCGAACTCGGGGAGGATTCCCACTGGCGGCTGAAACCCGTGGCGGCCGCACCGACCCGGGCCGACGGACGACCCGCCGCCGCCACCGTCGCCTTCGCCGCCGGCGGCAGCTGCTACTGGCACAGCTTCAGCGGCAGCGTGGTCGAGTGGCGCCCGGGCCTCGCCCCGCGGATCGTGGGCACCACCAACGCCGCCGACAGCATCTTCGAATGCGCCGGCCGCGTCTTCGTCAGCGATCGGGCCGACGGGGTGCTCTACCGGGTGGAGGACGGCCGGATGATCCCCGCGCTGCCGCCCGCCGCCAGCACCCCGCGTCACGCCGTCTCCAGCAGCGCCCCCTACGACGCCGCCCGCACGCTCATCGGCACCCATGCGATTGGCGTGCAATTCTTCGACGGCGCCGGGATGGAGCCGTTCGTCACCGAGGGCCTTCTCGCCGGGGGCGCGCGCATCAACGACCTGTGCGCGCTGTCCGGCGGCTTCTTCGCCGCAGCCGTCGACAAGATCGGCATCGTCTTCTTCGACCGCACCGGTCGCATCGTGCAGAGCCTCACCCACGGGCTCGACCACCGCTTCGCTCGCGCCCAGCGCCTGATGGTCGGCACCGACGGTCTCCTCTGGGCCCTGCTCAACGACGGCGTGGCCCGCATCGAGTTCCCCTCCCGCGTCTCCCGCATCGAACCGATGATCGCCTCCGGCGTCACCATCGCGATGCCCTTCCGTTACCGCGGCGAGCTGTGGTTGCTCGCCGACGGGTGGATCCAACGCGGCCACTACGACGGGAGCGGGCGGCTCGACCATTTCCAGGATGAGACGCCCGGGCCGCACTTCGTCTTCGCGTCCTCCTTCGCCGGCGACCGGCTGGTCCTCGGCACCGCCGAAGGCACCTACCTCCGAGATTCCGATACGTGGCGCCTGGTCGCCCCCGGTGTCGTCAACACCCGGATCCTGCCCGCCCCCCCCCGCGGCGACCGCTGGCTCTACTGCGCCCGCGGCGAGATCGGGTGGCTCACCTTCGGCCCCGCGGGCGCGACCGTCGAGCGCCACCCCGTCCCCGGCCTGCTCGACAACTACGGCGCCCTCCGCGATCGCGACGGCCGCATCTGGCTCGAGCTCGGCGCCGGCCGCGTCGGCCTGATCCGCCCCGGCGAGACCCGTCCCGCGCTCGAGCTGCTCGGCGCCGAGGCCGGCCTGCCCGACAGCTGGGCCCAGGTCTTCGTCATCGACGGCGTCGCCCGCTTCAACGCGGGCAACGCCATCTGGCGTTTCGACGAGCCCTCCCGCCGCTTCGTCCACGACACCGCCTTCGTGGAGCGTTATGCCCAAGGAAACGTCGATGGTCGCCCCGGCCGCGACCTGCAGGGCCGCCTCTGGATCTGCAGCGGCGGCACCGTGCGCGTGCTCGACGACTCCGGCCCCACCGTGCGCGTACTCGAAGATCGGATCGTGCCCGGCCTCCAGCCCCACTATTTCACCTTCGAGGAGGGCGGCGTGGTCTGGCTCCACGAGAACCGCCGCCTCTCCCGGTTCGATCCGGCGATGCCGCAACCGCCGGCGCCACCCCTGCGCGCCCTCATCACCGACCTGGTGCTCTCCGCCTCCAACCGCCGGCTCTACCACACCGGCCGCGCACTGCCACCCCTGGCCTACGCCGACAACTCCCTCGTCGCCCACTTCATGGCGCCCGCCGCCACCTTCGCCCAACCCGTCACCTTCGAGGTGCGCCTCGAGGGCGCCTCCACCGACTGGGTGTCGACGGGCACCGTCGGCTCCGCCGTCTTCAGCCGCCTCAAGGAAGGCCGCTACGTGCTGCACGTTCGCCCCCGCGCGGGGGCGAACGTCGGCGCCGAGGCGCAACTCGCCTTCACCGTGCGTCCGCCCTGGTTCCGCACCGGCTGGGCCTACGCCCTCTACCTGCTCGCCGTGCTCGGTGTGGTTCTCCTCATCGCCCGCGTCGCCGCCTACCTCGAGCGGCGCGAGAAGACCCGCCTCGGCCACCTCGTCGCCCAGCGCACCGCCGAGCTCCAGCGCCAGACCGGCGAGCTCCAGGCCAGCGAGGAACGCTTCCGCCGGCTCAGCGCCGAGCTCGAGGGCCGCGTCGAGCAGCGCACCGCCGAGCTGCACCGCGCCAACGAGCAGCTCGTGGACAGCAACCAGGAATTGGAGGCCTTCTCGTATTCCGTCTCCCACGACCTGCGCGCCCCGCTGCGCAACATCTCCGGCTTCGCCGACCTGCTCCTGCGCAAGAGTGCCGGCCGGCTCGATGCCGAGGGCGATCGCTACCTCACCAACGTCTCCGCCGAGGCTATACGGCTCGGCCACCTCATCGACAGCCTGCTCGCCTTCTCCCGGCTCAGCCGCGCCGAACTCCAGCAGCGCCCGTGCGACCTCGCCGCCCTCGTCGCCGCCGTGCGCGAGGAACTCGCCCCCGCCTGCGCCAACCGCCCGATCGAATGGCGCCTCGGCCCGCTGCCCACCCTGGTCGGCGACCCCACGCTCCTGCGCCAGGTCTTCGCCAACCTCCTCGGCAACGCCGTCAAGTTCTCCCGCCAACGCGCCCCCGCCGTGATCGAGGTCGGCGAACTGCCCGCCCCGCCCGGCGCCGCCGAGCATCTCCTCTTCGTGCGCGACAACGGCGCCGGCTTCGACCCGCGCTACGCCGACAAGCTCTTCGGCGTCTTCCAGCGCCTCCACCGCGCGAAGGATTTCGAGGGCACGGGCATCGGCCTGGCCAACGTCCGCCGCATCGTCTCCCGCCACGGCGGCCGCGTCTGGGCCGAAGGCCAGCCCGAGGCCGGCGCCACCTTCTTCGTCGCCCTGCCGCGCGGGTTCGCCCCCGGACCCGGCCCGGCCGATTGACCCTGCGCCCACCATGGCACCCGCCTCGCCGCCCCCCTGCGATCCGCCCCAGTCCCGCCGGCTGCTCGCGCCGGTCCGGCTCTGCGCGATCCTGGGTGCGCTGGCGTTCGCCCCGCTCGCCGGCCAAACCCAGTCGATCGCGGCGCCGCCCCCGGACCTGGTCGAGGTGGGCGTGCCCGACTTCGTCGTCCTCGGCACCGAAGCCCTCGGCCTGAGCAGCGCGCCCGTCGATCTCCAACGCCTGCCCGACGGGCGCCTCGTCGCCGCCGCCCTGCGCCAGATCGCCATCGGCGACGGTACGCGCTGGGACGTCTTGTCCGACGCCCCCGGCAGCGGCCACGCCGACATCGAGAGCCTCATGGTCGGCGACGACGGTGCGCTCTTCTCCACCACGGGCGACGCCGTCGGCCTCATCCGCCTCGACCACGAGGGCCGCTGGTGGCGTGAGATTGTGAAGACATTTCCCCGCGAGCTGGAGAAACGGCAGCCCAACCTGGTGTATTCCGCCCGCGTCGCCGGCGCGTGGTATTGGTTTGGCACCAGCGGTTGCATCACCCGGTGGACCGCCGCCGACAAGCTCCACTACCTCGGTTCGATCAACACCATCAGCAGCCTCTTCGAAGCCGGGGGCCGCGCCTACGCCAGCGACGCCGCCAACGGCCGGCTGTATCGGATCGATGACGACAAACTGGTCCCGGTCCTCACCGCCACCGCCAACTCCACCGACTTCGCGATCACCGGCGCCGCCCCCTTCGGTGACGGTCGCACCCTCGTGGCCACCCTCAACCGCGGCCTCCTGCTCTTCGATGGCGCGAGCCTCGTCCCCGCGCCGCGCCCCGAGCTGCTTTCGGCGGGCCGGCGCCTCACCGCCCTGTGCGCCCTTTCCGCGGACCTGTTTGCCGCCGCGGTCGAGAACTTCGGTCTGGTCGTCTTCGACCGCACCGGCCGCATCGTCCAGGTGCTCGACCGCACCAACGATCACCGGCTCTCCCACATCCGCCAGTTGCGGCCCGGCCAGCCCGGCGAACTCTGGGCGCTCCTCCGCTCCGGCCTCGCCCAGATCGCCATCCCTTCGCCCTTCTCGCGCATCGAACCGCTCGTCGAAACCGGCTTCACCTTCGCGCTGCCGATCCGGCATCAGCAGCGCCTCTGGCTCTGCGCCGACGGCAGCGCCCTGCGCGGCCAGTACGACGCCGGCCGGCTCGCCCGCTTCCAACCCGACGGTCCGCCCGGTTGCTACGTCTTCCAGCTGTATCCGGATGTTGACGGCGACACGCTGCTCGCCACCACCGACCAGGGCTTGTGGGCCCTGCGCGCCGAACGCTGGGGCCGCGTCGCCGACGCGCCCACCGGCATGCACCTTCTCGCGCGGCGCCCGGGCGGCGACCGCTGGTTCTACAGCGCCCCGGGCGAGATCGGCTGGCTGCACCGCGACGCGAGCGGCGGCTACCGCCTCGACCGCACTCCCGTGCCCGGCCTCGGCGACTCGTTCGGCGGCGGCTGCGACCAACACGAGGTCGCCTGGATCGAACTCGGCTCCGGCAAATGCGCCCGGGTCGATCTGCGCGCGCCCACGCTCAAGCTCGAGTCTTTCGGCCAGGAGGAGGGCCTGGGGGACAGCTGGGTGCAGATCTTCTTCTATCGCGGCGAAGTGCGCGTGGTCGTGGGCGGTCGTGTCCTGCACCACGAGGACGCCTCCGGCCGGTTCGTCCTCGACGAGGAGTTCAACCGCCGCTTCCCCTCCCTCTTCCCCAGCGTCGTTGGCCGGCCCGTCCACGACCACAGCGGCCGCTTCTGGGTCATGGCCAACAATGTCGTCAATGTCTTCGACGACTCAGGCCCCACACCCCGCCGCATCGAGTTGCCCACCCTCACCGGCCTGCGCCCCTACTACTCGGTCGTGCAGGACGACGGTGTGCTCTGGATGCACCGCAACAACGTGCTCGTTCGCTACGATCCCAGCTTCCCCTCGCCGCCGCCGCGCCCCCTGCGCGCGCTCCTCGGGCGCGTCCATCTGCTCGCCGACAACCGCTCGCTCTTCCCCGCCGACGGCCCCCTGCCCCCCATCCCCGCACACAGCAACTCGGTCGGGGTGCGCTTCTACGCCACCGGCGCCCCGCTCGGGGCCACCGTCACGTTCGAGACCCGCTTCGCCGGCGCCCAGCAGGAATGGGCCTCCGCGGGTTCCGCCGGCTCCGCCGTCTTCAACCGCCTCAAGGAAGGCGCGTATCAGCTCCAAGTGCGGCCCCGCGTCGGACCGCTCGTGGGCGAGGAGGCCCACCTCGCCTTCACCATCCTGCCGCCCTGGTACCGCACCACCGCCGCCTATGCCGCCTACCTGACCTCGCTCGTCGTCCTCGTCGCGTTGATCGCCTGGCTCGCCTCCTATCTCGAGCGCCGGGAGAAACGCCGGCTCGAGCGCGTCGTCGCCGCGCGCACCGCCGAGTTGCACGAGAGCTACCGCCGCCTCGTCGCCCAGGTCGCGGAGACGACCCGCCAGGCCGCCGAGCGCAGCGCCAGCGAGGACCGCTACCGGCGCCTGAGCGAGGAGCTCGAGGTGCGCGTGCGCGAACGCACCGCCGAGCTCGAGTCCTTCGCGTATTCTGTCTCCCATGACTTGCGCGCCCCGCTGCGCAACATCTCCGGCTTCGCCGAGCTGCTCAACAAACACCTGCTCGGCCGCATCGACGCCGGCCACGCCCGCTACCTTGATCTGGTCACCCGGGAATCCATCCGCCTCGGCCAGCTCATCGACAGCCTCCTCGCCTTCTCGCGTCTCGGGCGGGCCGACCTGCGGATCTCCCGCTGCGATCTCTCCGCCATCCTCACCGCCGTGCGCGAGGAACTCCGGCCTGCGGTGGCCGACCGCGAGATCGACTGGCGCCTGGCGCCGCTGCCCTTGGTCGAGGGCGATCCGACCCTCCTGCGACAGGTCTTCGCCAACCTTCTCGGCAACGCCGTGAAGTTCACCCGCGGGCGCAACCCGGCCCTCATCGAGGTCGGAACCCTCCCCGCCCAAGCCGGCGCCGCGGAAATCGTCGTGTTCTTCCGCGACAACGGCGCGGGCTTCGACCCGAAGTACACCGACAAACTCTTCGGCGTCTTCCAACGCCTGCACCGCGCGACCGATTTCGAGGGCACGGGCATCGGCCTGGCCAACGTCCGCCGCATCGTCCTCCGCCACGGCGGGCGCGTCTGGGCCGAGGGTCGGTCCGGCCAAGGTGCGACCTTCTACGTCGCCCTGCCGCAGATGCCGCCGGCCCGCCCGTTAACCTGAGGCGACCCACCGGCGCCTCCCGCCGCCCTTTTTCGCGCCCCCGGCGCATCCCTCGTCAAGTCTCACGGGAAAAGACCGATAATCCGGCCGCCGCCCATGGCCGTCGCCCGCACCCTTTTCCCCGGCAACGTCGTCCCCCGCCACACACCGTTTCTCGCCGGGCTGGCGTGCGTGGCGTGCCTGCTTGGGGCAAGCCGTCTTCCCGCACAGACCCAGACCTTACCGGCCCCGCCGGCCGGTTATGTCGAGGCCGGCGTACCCGAATTCGCAATCCTCTCGCCCGAAGCCATCGGGCTCACCGGGACACCGGTCGACCTCAAGCGCCTGCCCGATGGGCGCCTGGTCGTCGCCTCCCGCCGCGAAATCGCCTTCGGCGACGGGTCGCGGTGGGATGTGTTCCCCGAAGCCCCCGGTTCGAGACACCCCGACATCGAAAGCCTGATGCTCGATGATTCCGGTGCGCTCTTCGCCACCACCGGCAACGGGGTGGCGCGCGTGATCTTCAACGAGCAGGGCCGCTGGTCGCGCCAGCCCGAGAAACAGTTCCCGCCCACGGATGGGCTGCCCGCGCCCTACCTCATGTTCGCCACCCGCGTGGCGGACGACTGGTATTGGTATGGAGAGAGTGGATGCATCACCCGCTGGGCCCGCGGCCCCGACCTGCAATACCTCGGGTCGGTCAACACCATCAGCCGCCTCTTCGGGCACGCCGGCCGCGTCTACGTGAGCGACCACGCCAACGGGCGCCTCTACCACCTCGACGCCACCGGCCTGCGCCCCGTGGCCATCGCCGCGCAGGACTCGCCCAATTTCGCGGTGACCGGCAGCGCCCCCTTCGACGAACACCGGACCCTCGTCACCACCCTCAACGCCGGACTCTGGCTCTTCGACGGCTCCACCTTCACCGCCCCGCCGCGCGCCCCCCTCCTCCAAGGCGGCCGGCAGATCACCGCCCTGTGCGCCCTGCCCGGCGGCACCTTTGTCGCCGCGGTGGAAAGCATCGGCCTCGTCTTCTTCGACCGCTCCGGCCGCATCCTCCAGATGCTCGGGCGCAACAGCGACCACCGCTTCGCCCACGTGCGCCAGCTCGTGCCCGGCGCACCGGGCGAACTCTGGGCCATCCTGCGCCATGGCCTCGCGCGCATCGCCGCTCCCTCGCCGTTCTCCCACCTCGAAGCCTTGGTCGAAAACGGCTTCTCCTTCGCCCTGCCTGTCCGCCATCGCGGCCGCCTCTGGCTCTGCGCCGATGGCGTGGCTCAACGCGGCGAATACGACGACGACGGTCGCCTCGTCCGCTTCGTCGTCGACAACCCGCCGGGCCGCTACATCTACCAGCTCTTCCCCGACCCCGAAGGCGACACCCTGGTCGCCACCACCGACGGCGGCATCTCCCTGCATCGCGGCGCGGGCTGGGAGCCCGGTCCGCCCGCCCCCACCGGGCTGCACATCATCCCCCGGCACTACGGCGGCTCACGCTGGTTCTACTGCGCCCCCGGCCAGATCGGCTGGCTCTCCCGCGAAAGCTCCACCTACCGCCTCGAAGCCGTGCCGAGCCCCCAACTTTCCGATACCTTCGGCGGCCTCATCGACGCGGATCAGGTCGTCTGGCTCGAACTCGGCGCCGGCCGCGTCGGCCGCGTCGATCTCCGCCCGCCCTCGCTCCAGCTCGAGATCCATGATCGCGCGCAGGGCCTGCCCGACAGCTGGGCCCAGCTCTTCCTTTACCGCGACCAGATCCGGCTCTCCATTGCCGGCACCGCGATGCGCTTCGATCCGGCCGCGCACCGCTTCGTCGTCGACGAGGAGTTCGCCCGCCGCTTCTCCCAGCTCGTTCCCGGCATCGACGGGCGCCCCACCCTCGACTCCGCCAACCGGCTCTGGGCCGTCGCCAACGCCGCCCTCCACGTTTTCGACGATCACGACGACGCTCACACCAGTCCGAGCCTCCCCGAACTCTACGCCCTGCGGCCCAGCTACACGATCCCGCAGGAGGACGGCGTGCTGTGGTTCCATCGCGGCAACTACCTGATCCGCTACGACCCCGCATCCCCTTCAACCAGCGCCCGCCATTCCGCGCCCTCATCAGCCGGGTCCGCCTGCCCGCCGACAGCCGGACCCTGCTGCCGCAAGCCGGTCGCATCCCCGACATCGGCGCCGCCTCGAACACACTGTCCTTCCATTATTCCGCCCCCGGCACGCCCTTGGGCTCCACGGTCGTCTTCGAAACACGCCTCGGCGCAAACAGCGCGTGGGAGGAGGCTGGCCCGACCGGAGTGACCACCTTCAACCGGCTCAAGGAAGGAAACTACCGTTTCCATGTGCGCCCCCGCATCGGCGATCTCGTCGGCGAGGAGGCCGTGCTCACGTTCACCGTCCTGCCCCCGTGGTACCGGGCCAATGTCGCCTATGCCGCCTACGCCCTCGCCGCGCTCAGTCTCGCCGCGCTCATCGCCTGGCTGGGCGCGTTCCTCGAGAAACGCGAGAAACGCCGGCTCGCCCTGCTCGTCGCCGCCCGCACCACCGAACTCCACGACAGCAATCGCCGCCTCGTCGCCCAAGTCCATGAGACCACCCTCACGGCCGACGAGCTCCGCGCCAGCGAAGAACGTTTCCGCCGCCTCAACGAGGAACTCGAGAAACGCGTGGCCGACCGCACCGCCGCCCTCGCCGCGAGCAATCAGGAACTTGAGGCGTTCTCCTACTCCGTCTCCCACGATCTCCGCGCCCCGCTGCGCAACATCTCCGGCTTCGCCGAGCTGCTCCACAAATACCTCGACGGCCAGATCGCCCCGGCCCAGGCGCACTACCTTGAGCTGGTCTCCACCGAGTCCGCCCGCCTCGGCCAGCTCATCGACAGCCTGCTCGCCTTCTCCCGGCTCGGGCGTACCAAGCTGGCACGGCGTCCCTGCGACCTCGGCGCGATCGTCGGCGCCGTACGCGACGAGCTCCAGCCCTCGCTCACCAACCGCGCGATCGAGTGGCGCATCGGGCCGCTCCCCGTCGTCGACGGGGATCCCACCCTCCTGCGCCAGGTCTTCGCCAACCTCCTGGGCAACGCGGTGAAATTCACCCGGTCGCGCGCCCCCGCCCTCATCGAGATCGGCGAGCAACCCGCCGCTCCGGATTGCGCCGAGCACGTGCTTTTCGTGCGCGACAACGGCGCCGGCTTCAACCCGCAGTACACCGCGAAGCTCTTCGGCGTCTTCCAACGCCTCCACCGCGTCACCGAATTCGAGGGCACCGGCATCGGTCTGGCCAATGTGCGCCGCATCGTCGCCCGCCACGGCGGCCGGGTCTGGGCCGAAGGCCGGCTCGGCGCAGGCGCCACCTTCTTCGTCGCTCTGCCCCGCAGCACCCCCTGATCGGCCCATCACCGGCGGCGAAGCCTCGGGCGCTCCCCGCGGGCCGCACCACCGCTTCCCCACCACTCGTTTCCGGGCTCGCGCCCCGCGTCCGCGTCCACGCAGCCAAGGCGCCGCCGCCACCCGCGCCATCCGCCCTCCGACTGCCCGCTGGTGTGTCCGGTCTTCACTCCCTTTCCATGCACGGAGAGCGGATCCGGCGCACCCCGACCGACCATCGGTGTTTCCCTTATTTCCATGATCGGGTTTTCAGAAGTAATACGGTAAAAAACCTGTCAAATACGAGTGAAGCCCACTTCACAGGTTGCTCTCTTCGGCCGCCGGGAGTTTCGACGGGATGTGCCGCAGATTCCTTGATTCTCTCGTTTCCATGATGCCACGCCTTCAACGCCTCCGCTCCGCTCCTTCCCGCCGACTTTCGTCGCCGGCCCGCGGCGGCTTGGCCTCCGGCCCGCATCCCCGCCCATGACCACCGCCGCCTCGCCCCGCTGGTATTGCCTGCGCGCCCGCGCCAAGCGCGAGCACTTTGCGGCCCAACAACTGGCGGAACGCACCGGGTTGGAGGCTTTCGCCCCGCGCCTGGCCGTGCGCCGGCCCCAGCGCAGCGGGGCGCTCGCCATGACCACCGAAGCC
>JAHFTC010000157.1 GCA_023269585.1 Opitutaceae bacterium | reverse complement strand
CCCCGCGTGCTCCGGCGGCACGATCGCGGCCATGGCGTTGTCCCGCTCGCTGCCGTTGCTCCCGGAGCACGCGGGGTCGCTGCTGGTGCCAGGCGCGCTGGCTTCGGTGCTGACCGGCTTTGTGCTCCTCATCGGCCGCACGAAGGCCATTTCGCAGGTCTGCGGCTACCTCATCCTTGAGAATGGCATCTACCTCTTCGGCCTCCTGCTGATCAAGGCGACGCCGCTGATGGTCGAGGCCGGCATCCTGCTCGATCTCACCGTGGGCGTATTCGTAATCGGGATCATCGTCGACCGCATCCAGCGCGCGTTCGACACGCTCGACACCCGGAAACTCACCGTGCTCCGCGAATGAAAGAGCTCCTGCTCGTGATCATTCCCCTGGCGGGGGCGGCGCTGGCGCTGGTCTGGCCCAACGAAAAGTTGCGACCGTGGCTGTTGCCGATCTTTGGCGCCGTGCATGCCGTGCTCTCGCTTTGGCTGCTGGTGGCGCCGCCCGCGCAGCCGCTCGGCACGTGGTTCGGCTTCGACGCGCTCGCGCGCGCCGTGCTGCCGGCGGTCTCGCTGCTGTTTCTCCTGTGCGCGGCCTACGGCGTCGCCTACCTGCAGGCCCGGGCGGAACGGCCGAACCGCATCTTTATCGCGTTGTTGCTCACGATCCTCGGGTTGCTCAGCGCCGGTTTGCAGTCGCGACACCTCGGCCTGCTCTGGATCGCGACCGAAGGCGTGACGCTCGCGGCGATCCCGCTCCTGCATTTCAACGCCACGCCGCGCGCCTACGAGGCCACGTGGAAATACCTGCTCGTCGGCGGCACGGGCATCGCGCTCTCGCTGCTCGGATCGTTCGCGCTCGGCTATGCGTCGCTCTATGCCGGTGGCACCGGCGCTGGTGATCTCACCTTCGCTGCGCTCATCGCCAAGGGCGCGGGGCTGTCGCGCCCTTGGATGCTCACGGCGTGGGTGTTGTTGCTCGTCGGTTACGGCACGAAGATGGGCCTGGCGCCGATGCACACCTGGAAACCCGACGCCTACGGCGAGGCTCCGGGGCTCGTGGGTGCGCTCCTTGCCGGCGGGGTGACGACCGTGGCGTTCACGGCGATCCTGCGTGTCCGTGCCGTGGTGGCGGCGGCCGGCGACGGTGCGGTGGCCGACCGCACGCTCATCGCGATCGGCCTCTTTTCGCTGGTGGTGGCGGCGTTGTTCCTCCTCGGGACGCGCGATTTCAAACGCATGCTGGCGTACTCGAGTGTCGAGCACATGGGTATCCTCGCCCTCGCGGCCGGGCTCGGTGCGCCGGGGCTGTGGGCGGCGCTTTTCCACATCTGGGGCAACAGCCTGACCAAAGGCGCGCTCTTCCTCAGCGCCGGCAACATCCGCCGCGCCGCCGGGGCGCGCTCGATGGACGAGGTGGGCGGCATGGCCGCGCTCACACCGGTGTCGGCGGGGATCTTTGTCGCGGGCATGTTCGCGGTGACGGCGCTGCCCCCGTTCGGGCCGTTCTGCAGCGAACTGCGGATCGTGCGCGCGAGCTTCGGCCCGGCCGGCAACGCGACGGCTGGCGTCGTGTTTCTCGGCTGCCTGCTCTTCGCGTTCTTCGGGCTCACGCGCGTGACCTTTGCCATTGTCGGCGGCCGGCCGCGGGTCGCCTCGCAGGTTGCCGGTCGGAAGTTTCCCGAGACGGCCGGCGTGATCGTGCCGCCGCTGATCCTGATGGGCCTGTCGCTCTGGCTCGGCCTCGCATTGCCCGACGTGCTCAGCACCGCCTGGACCGAGGCTGTCGCCCAAATCACCACTGCGCCATGAGGACGAGGAAGACCGTAGCGAGTAGCGAGGAGCGGGTAGCGAGTAGGGCGGACCTGCAGGGCGGCCATCCGGGATGGGCTTCAGTCCCGGGTGCAAGCAGCACCGAGCGGTGCGTGCTGAAGCAGCGCACTACGCGCAGGCGGGTTGCCGCGGTTCCTTCTGTGTCATGAACACCCCCGAAACCCTTGCTCCGCTCGCCAACGCCACCTCGCTCCCGTGGGCCGAGGTGCCGCAGTGGTCCGTGGCCGAGTTCGTCACGGTGGTCGCCACCGCGCTGGAGGGCGGTGGGCGGCTCTGCGCGTGGTTCGGCGTGCCTGCCGTGAGCGGAGTGGAACGGAGCGAACCGGCGGCAGGGCAGGGCGCGTTGCGGCTCGTCGCCGTGGTGGCCTTCGATGCAGAGAACACGCTCGCTGTTGGCCGCAGCCTCCCGTTTTCGGGGAAGTATCCGGCGCTCACGCCGCGCAACCACCAGGCGCACCTCTTCGAGCGCGAGGTGTGGGAACAGTTTGGCGTCGTTCCGGAGGGCCATCCATGGCTCAAACCCGTGCGTCGCACCGACGGCACCGCGCCCGCCAACGGCGAGTTTTTCCGCGTCGACGGTGGCGAGATCCATGAGGTCGCCGTCGGCCCGGTGCATGCGGGGGTGATCGAGCCGGGCCATTTCCGTTTCCAGTGCGCCGGCGAAGAGGTGATCCACCTCGAGATCGCGCTCGGCTACCAGCACCGCGGGATCGAGCGCGCGCTGGCCGGCGGCCCGCACCGGGCGACGTTCGCGCAGATGGAGACGATCGCGGGCGACACCACGATCGGCCACGCCACCGCGTACGCGACGGTGCTGGAAACGCTCGCCGGCGGCGAGGCGCCGCTGCGCGCCCAATGGCTGCGGGCCCTCGCGCTCGAGCTGGAGCGGCTGGCCAATCACACCGGCGACCTCGGCGCACTCGCCAACGATGTCGCCTTCCTCCCGACCTCGTCGGCGTGCGGGAAGATCCGTGGCGATTTCCTCAACCTCACTGCGTTGCTCTGCGGCAACCGCTTCGGCCGCGGCCTCGTGCGCCCCGGCGGCTGTCGCCACGATCTGGACGCCGAGCGCGCGAAGACGCTGCTCGCCCGGCTCGAGACGCATCTGGTCGATGCCGAGCAGGCGGCGACTTGGCTCTGGGACGCCGCCTCGGTGCGCGCCCGTTTCGAGAACGTCGGTTGCGTGTACCCGCAGCAGGCGGCGGCGATTGGGCTCGTCGGTCCCGCGGCGCGCGCCAGCGGCCTCGTGCGCGACGTGCGCTACGATCATCCCGCCGGCTGGCACCGTTTCGCCCAGGCGCCGGTGGCCGTGTGGTCGGGCGGCGACGTGCTCGCCCGCGCCCGCGTGCGGTGGCTGGAGATCCAGCGCTCCGGTCAGTTCCTCCGCGAGCAACTGGCGTCACCGCCGGAAGGCGACATCGGCGAGCCGCTCGCGCCCACCGCGCCGGACTCGCTCGCCGTGGCGCTGGTCGAGGGCTGGCGCGGCGAGATCTGCCACGTGGCGCTGACGGACGAGGCCGGCCGCTTCCGCCGCTACAAGGTGGTCGATCCGTCGTTCCACAACTGGACCGGCCTCGCGCTCGCGCTGCGCGGCCAGGCGATCTCCGACTTCCCGATCAACAACAAGAGCTTCAACCTCTCGTACTGTGGCTTCGATCTGTGAGGACACCGCGATGAAACCCGGATTTGACCACAGAGGCCACAGAGGCGGAGGAGGGCACGGAGGGACGGACTTCTCCGGGTGTAGGAGCCTGCTTGCAGGCGATTCCGGGATGAAGACGGACCGGAAATCGACAGAAGGTAACGAAGAAACGAAGGACAATCCTACATGAAAGCCCCATCTCGTCGGATGTCACCATTGCCCATGCTCGAACCAATGGGACGAATTGGCTTCGCGGTGCTCGGAGCACTGGCGTTGGCGTTTGTCGGCAGTGCTCTTTGGCTAGTGCATGCGAATCCGGAGATCCGCTGGATTGTTGGGGCAGTGGTACTGTTGCTCGCGGTTGGCTTCTTCTGGTCGGATCGACGGTGGCGCAGGAAGAAACAGGAACGCCGATCGGATTCGATCTGCACATTCGCGCGCAGTTTGCCTGCTCGAACCCACGACACTTGGGTCGTTCGTGCGGTCTATGAGGAGCTGAGCCGCGACCGGGGCATCGGCATCAGGCCGACCGACCGGTGGAAAACAGACCTAGCTTTTGATCCGGAAGACTTCGACGAATGCGTGGTCGAGATCGCGAAGCGGTCACGACGGTCGCTGGCGAACAATGAAGGCAATCCGTGGTACGGCCGGGTGCGGACTGTCGCTGATTTGATCTCATTCCTTGAGCACCAGCCGAAGATCGAGTCACTGAGCCACAACTCTGTCTAGCCAACCACCACCGCCATGTTCGTCCTCGATACCATCACCCACCGGTTGAAGCGCGGCTGCGAGACGATGGTTTACCCGGACGGGCCGGCGCCGGCGCTGCCGGACCGGCACGGCGGGGCGTTGCGCGTCGACGCCGCGAAGTGCGCCGACGGTTGCACGGCGTGTGTTGCGGTTTGCCCGACGGAGGCGATCACGCGCGCGCCGGGGAAGCCGGTGGCGCTGGATCTTGGACGTTGCATCTTCTGCACCGAGTGCGTGGCGGCGTGCCCGGAGCACGCAATCGTGCAGACGCGCGACCATCGGATGGCGGTGCGGCGGCGCGAGGATCTCGTGCTCGGCGCTCCCGGACAGGAGGAACTGCGACTCGCGGCGGCACTCGACGACAAGTTGCGCAAGCTGCTCGGCCGCTCGCTGCGGCTGCGGCAGGTGAGCGCGGGCGGCTGCAATGCCTGCGAGGCCGACATCAACGTGCTCGGCACCATCGGCTGGGACCTCTCGCGCTTCGGCATCCAGTATGTGGCGTCGCCGCGGCATGCCGATGGCGTACTGATCACGGGCCCGGTGACCAAAGGAATGGAGCTCGCGCTGAAGAAGACGTGGGACGCGGTGCCCGGTCCGAAGATCGCCATCGCCGTGGGCGCGTGCGCGATCGCCGGCGGGCCGTTCGTCGGCCACGCGGAGCATTGGCAGGGCGCTGACTCCGTCATCCCAATCGATCTCTTCATCCCCGGCTGCCCGCCGCACCCGCTCACGATTCTCGACGGCCTGCTGCGCGTGCTCGGCCGGCTCGAAGGGAAACCCGCCGGAGAAGCCCCGGCGGGGAAAGTGCCGCGGGGTTGAGGCGCGCGGCGCAAGCGCTGCGGAATAACCTTCCGCGTGGGGCGGCTTCCCTGTTTCCTCCCAGTCCGCCGTGCCGTTGTTCACGCTCAAGTCCGACTACCCGCCGCTGGGCGACCAGCCCGAGGCCATCGCCAAGCTCGTGGCGTCGATCCGCGCGGGCAACCGCGACCAGACGCTGCTCGGCGTGACGGGCTCGGGAAAGACGTTCACGATGGCGAACGTCATCGCGCAGTGCGACCGGCCGGTGCTGATCATCTCGCACAACAAGACGCTGGCGGCGCAGCTGTTCTCGGAGTTCAAGAACTTCTTCCCGGAGAACGCGGTCGAGTATTTCGTCAGTTACTACGACTACTACCAGCCCGAGGCGTACATCCCGTCGAGCGACACGTTCATCGAGAAGGACAGCTCGATCAACGACGAGATCGAGCGCCTCCGGATCTCGGCGGCGAGCGCGCTGGTGAGCCGGCGCGACGTGATCGTCGTTGCCAGCGTCTCGTGCATCTACGGCCTCGGCTCGCCGGAGGACTTCGCCGAGCTGCGCATCGTGCTCGAGGTCGGGAAGCCCTTCGCGCGGCAGGCGTTCCTCGAGCGGCTGGTCGACAATCTCTACGAGCGCAACGACTACGAGCTGGCGCGCGGGCGGTTCCGCGTGCGCGGCGACGTGATCGACGTGATGCCCGCCTACCTCGAGCACGGGCTGCGCGTGGAGTTCTTCGGCGACGAGATCGACGCGCTGAGCGAGTTCGAGCCGCTCACGGGCAAGGTGATCCGGAAGATCCAGCAGTTCGACCTCTATCCGGCGAATCAGTACGTGACGACGAAGGACAAGCTCGAGGGCGCGATCGGCTCCATCCGCGCCGAGCTCGATGCGCGCGTGGCGGAGTTCGAGAAGAAGGGCCAGTTGATCGAGGCGCAGCGGATCAAGATGCGCTGCGAGTACGACCTGGAGCTGCTCCGCGAGATGGGTTTCTGCAACGGTATCGAGAACTACTCGCGCCACCTCTCGGGCCGGAAACCCGGCGACCGGCCGTTCTGCCTGATCGACTTCTTCCCGAAGGATTTCCTGCTCTTCATCGACGAGAGCCATGTGACCGTGCCGCAGGTCGGCGGCATGTACGCCGGCGACCGCTCGCGCAAGGAGACGCTCGTCAACTTCGGCTTCCGCCTGCCGTCGGCCCTCGACAACCGCCCGCTCAACTTCGACGAATTCCGCACCGTGACCGGCCAGACGCTCTTCGTCTCCGCCACGCCGGCGAAGTTCGAGATGGAACGCTCGGCGATCGTCGCCGAACAGGTGATACGACCGACCGGGCTGCTTGATCCGGAGATCCAGCTGCGTTCGACGAAGGGGCAGGTCGAGAACCTCATCGGCGAAATCCGCGCCGCGGTCGAGGCCGGCGAGCGCGTGCTCGTGACGACGCTGACCAAACGCCTCTCCGAGGACATCACGACCTACCTGCGCGACGCGAAGATCCGCGTGGAGTACCTGCATTCGGACATCGATGCGATCGAGCGGGTCGAGATCCTGCGCAACCTTCGGCTCGGCAACTTCGACGTGCTCGTCGGCATCAACTTGTTGCGCGAGGGCCTCGATCTGCCCGAGGTGGCGCTCGTCGCGATCCTCGATGCCGACAAGGAAGGTTTCCTGCGCAGCGAGACGAGCCTGATCCAGACGTCGGGTCGCGCCGCGCGCCACGAGAAGGGCCGCGTGATCTTCTACGCGGATGTGCAGACCGCATCGATCCAGCGCACGATCGAGGTCACCTCGAAGCGCCGTGAAAAGCAGCTGGCGTACAACACCGCGCACGGCATCACCCCGCGCAGCGTGAAACGTGCGGCGCAGAGCAGTCTGCACACCTACGACGGCAGCGGGAAACGCGAGGAGGAAGCCGCGCCCGCGGTCGGTGAGGCCAACGATGTCGCCGCCGTGATCGCCGAGCTGGAGGAGGAGATGCAGGCGGCGGCCGAGGCGCTGGAGTTCGAGCGCGCGGCGTTGCTGCGCGACCAGGTGAAGGCGCTCAAGACCGGGGAGTATCGCAAGCCCGCCGCCGGTGCGAAGCCGGCCAAACTCTACGGCGCGCCGAAACGCGGGAAGCGGGGAACCGGCCGGAAGTGAACAATGCCGAGCCCAGACAGCGCTTCTCCGATGGTGGGTCGGGCTTTACGCCCGACAGGTCGGCAGAGGCAGGGTGGAGACTCGGGCGCGGAAGTGAAGCGCTTCCGCTACGCAGAATGGCGGGCGTAAAGCCCGCCCCACCAACTGAACCACGGAGCCGTTGCTGACCCTCCCATGCGCATTGCGATCATCGCCGATATCCACGGAAACCTGCCGGCGCTCGAAGCGGTGGTGGTGCGCATCGAACAGGTGCGGGCGGACCGGTTGATTGTGGCGGGCGACGTGGTGGTCGGCGCGCCGGATTCGGCGGCGTGTTGGCAACGGGTGAAGGCTCTGGGTTGCCCGATTTTCCGCGGCAACCACGAGCGCTACGTGTTCGACTTCGACACGCCGCGGGCGAGACCGGAGTGGGCGAGCGAGCGTTTCGGTCCTGTGCGCTGGGCGGCGGGGCAGTTCTCGGCGGCGGAGCGCGCCGAGCTGGCGTCGCTGCCGGCGACACTGCGGCTGCCGGAGGCGCCGGGCGTGCTGTTCGTGCACGGTTCGCCGCGCAACGACCACGATCTGGTTTTCCCCTACACGCCGGACGCGGAGCTGGCGGAAAAGTTCGCCGGGGCGGGGGAGCGGTTCGTCGTGCGGGCGCACAACCACTATTGCGGGGTGCGCGACTGGAGCGGCGGACGGATCGTGACGGTGGGATCGGTCGGCCTGCCGCTCGATGGGACGCCGCAGGCGCAGTTCACGGTGATCGAGCGCGACGCGATGGCGATCGGCGGCTGGCGGGTCGAGCACCACGCGGTGCCGTACGATGTGGCGGCGGCGGTGCGGCGCTTCCGGGAGAGCGGCTACCTCGATGTCGCCGGGCCCATGGCCGAGCTGTATCGCCGCGAAGTGGAGACGGCGGCGTTCCAGGTGCTGCCGTTCCTGGAGCACCTGCGGCGTCGACCGGAGTGGGCGGCGGTGCCGCTGACGGAAGCGTTGGCGCGGTTTGATCGGCGGGAGGGATGAGGCGGATTGGTCCGCGGGAACGGCCCAGTGCGCCTGACAAATCCCGGGGAAACTTCTGACAAAGTCTTACGTGGGGCTGACAACTCGGGCGGGCGGAAGTGGTAGGCTGGACGGCGTCGGATCCAAACAACAACGCCAACCCTGAATCTTCCCTCCTATGAACAACCTCCCGATTCCCTCCTTCGTTTCCTGCCGCTCCTGGGCTGCTGGTGAGTTCACCTCCGCTCCCGTGGCGCGGCCGGCGCTTCCGGCC
>JAHFTC010000156.1 GCA_023269585.1 Opitutaceae bacterium | reverse complement strand
TCGCGCCATTGCCGCGGCTCGTGCAGACCGCCGCCGTCCAAGGCCTCGTCGCCGGAGACTTCGACGGCGATGGCAACGCCGATCTCTACGTCCTGCACAACTCGCACGCGCCGCAGCCGGCCGGCAGCCGCTTCGACGGCGGTTTCAGCCTGCTCCTGCGCGGCGATGGGCGTGGCAACCTCGCGGTCGTCGAACCCGTCGCGAGCGGCCTGATCGTCACCGGCGACGCCAAGGCGCTCGTCGTGACCGATCTCGACGCCGACGGCTGGCCGGACTTCGTCGCCACGCGCAACAACGGCGCGACCGTCGCGTTCCGCAACCAGGGCGTAGCGGGGCGGCGGATGTTCGGCGTGGCCCTGCGCGGCCCGGTCGGCAACCCGACCGCGATCGGCGCCCGCGTGACCTTCGCCCTCGCTGGCGGCGCCACGCAGACCGCCGAAGTCGCTGCCGGCGGCGGTTACTGGAGCCAATCGAGCGCGACGTTGCACTTCGGTTGCCCGGCCGGGGATCGGCCGAAGGAGATTCGCGTCGTCTGGCCCGATGGCGCGAAGACCGTTCACGCCTTCACCGGCGACCAGCCGCGCCTCGTGATCGCGCACCCGTAGCGCTTCGACCAAGGAGATTTTTTCGGACTCTGGGCGCGACCGGTGCGGCTTGCGCTCAGGTCTGGGGCCAAGTGGCCGATAGAGGTGCGGACACCGTGACCCCTCCAGCTTCCAGCCCATCCTCTCCCTGCGTGAAAGTCGGCAAATCGGACATTCTTCGCGTCGGTCAACAGCTGCCAGCCTCGCCGCGCATCTTCTCGCGGCTGGCGGCGGTGTTGAAGGATCTCAACACCGGGGTGGATCAGGTCGTCGGCTTGGTGAAGATGGACCCCGGCCTGAGCGCGCAGGTGATCCGCCTGAGCAACAGCGTGCTCTTTGGTTTCGCGGAGCCGAGCACCTCGCTGGAGGAATCGATCAACCGGGTGGGCTTCCGTGAAGTGTACCGCCTCGTGGGCCTGGCGGCGGCCAACCAACTTTTCCCCAAGGAGCTGGCGCTCTACGCCGTGCGCGGCGATCTGGTGTGGGAGAACTCGCTGGCGTCGGCGCTCGCGATGGAGCGGCTGGCGCGCAAGCAGGGTGTCGAGGACGAACAGGCGGCCTACACCATCGGGCTGCTCCGCTCTGCCGGCAAAGTGCTGTTTTCGCGCCTCGCGGCGCAACCGGGGCTCAAGATCGCGCCGTATCCGGGACCCGATGTCGAGCCCCACCTGGGCGACTGGGAACGCGGGCTGTTCGGCATGGACAGTCCCGAGGCGGCCGCCGATCTGATGGAACATTGGAAGTTCGATCCGACCATCCGGCTCGCGATCCGGCACCACTACGACCCGTTGCAGGCGCCCGACGCCCCGTCCGAGGCGGCGTTGTTGAACTGCGCGGGCTGGGTCGTGCACCAACTCGGCAAGAGCCTGCCGGGCGAGGCGGCCTATTGGCGGCGCGACCCCGCGAAGCTCGAGCGGGCGGGCATCCTCGCCGAGGCGGTTGACTCCGTCGTCGAGGAAGTTCGCACCGAGTTCGATGTGTTGAAGTCGGCCGTGGCGATCGGCTGAACCGGGCAATTTTTCGAGCGGTGCGCGGTGAGGCGACGGGAGCCCGACGGCCGCGGGCAATCTGCGCCCCCGCGCGACCATGATCGCGGCACCGAGAGTCCGGGTCGTTCCGCTCGACGCGCGACCGAACGGTCGACGGAGCGCCGGACGGCTTCCGACAGGGTGATTTCCGGGGGCGGCTGCTGCCACGGTGCAGATCGCGTTTCAGACTTCGCGGCAGCGGGCGATAAACGAAGGACTTCGCGATGGCCGCCCTGCTCGCCAACAAACGCTTCGATCCCGCCACGTTGGGTGCGCACGCCTCCAAGCTGCCGCCCGCGCCGCAGGTGTTTGGGCGCCTCGTCGCCGCGATCAACCAGGGCGACTCCAGCCTCGACCGCATGGCCGAACTGGTACGGCTCGACGCCACGCTCACCTCGCAGCTGCTGCGCGTGGCCAACAGCGCGCTCTTCGGCTTCCGCTCGCAGGCCAGCAACGTCGAGGAGGCGATTCTGCGCGTCGGCTTCAAGGAGTTGCACCGCATCGTCGGCCTCTGTGCCGCGTCGACCGCCTTCCAGTCGGACATGGCTGTCTACGGCACGCAGGCCGAGCAGCTCTGGGGCAGTGCGGTCACCACGGCAGTCGCGATGGAGAAACTCTGCAGCGCGACCGGCGCCGACGCCGCGCTCGGCTACACCGCCGGATTGCTGCGCTCGATCGGGAAGATGGTGCTGGCGCGGCATGCGGCCGGCGCCGTGTCGCCGTATCCCGATGACGGGACTCCGCTGCCCGACTGGGAGACCAGCGCGTTCGGCGTCCACCATGCCCGGATCGGCGCGATGCTCTGCGAGCTGTGGCGCTTCCCCCGCCCGATCGTCACCGCGCTCTCCGATCACCTCCGGCCCGCGGCCAATCCCGCCGGCGGCGTGCTCGCCCATCTGCTCAACCTCGCCGGCTTCGTCGCCACCAATCTCGACCGCGGCCTGCCCGGCGAGGCCATGCTCTGGGTCGGTGATCCGGCGCGGTACGAGAAGACCGGACTCAACGACGCGCGGATCGAGGAGCTCCAGATGGATACGATCCTCGAGGTCGACAAGATGAAGACCATGCTGGAGTTCATCCGGCAGGGCTGAGGCGCGACGATCCCGACGAGCGACGAGCGTCGAGTGACGAGGGCCAGACCAACAATGAACAAGCCGGGCCGTGAAATCGGCCTCGGCGAGTCAGGCGCTCGATGCTCGACTCTCGACGCTCGCCTGAGCGCTTGCGGCTGAAATGGCGGCACGGCGCCGCACACCCCCGCGCTGCGCTGTGGCGTTGCCAAGGCGGGCGCTGGGCGCACGCTGACGGCCCCGGATGAAAGACCTCCTGCTCCAGAAGTTCCGCGCCGCCTTCGGTGGCGAGCCCACCGTGATCGCGCGCGCCCCCGGCCGCATCGAGTTCATCGGCAACCACACCGATTACAACGGCGGCACAGTGCTCGGCGCGGCGATCGACCGCGGCATCTGGGTGGCGGCCCGCGCGGTGGAGGGCGGCCGGGCGCAGTTTGTCAGCGGGCATTCGCCGGCCGTCGTCGAGGTCGCGCTCGACGGCACGCTGTCCAAGCAGACTGGCGACCGGGCGTGGGTGAACTACCAGCTCGGCGTCTGGGCGAAGCTGCCCGACTTCGCGCTGCGGCGGCCGGCTGGTTTCCAGTTCGCGGATCTCTCCGATCTGCCATCGGGCGCCGGGCTGAGCAGCAGCGCGGCGATCGAGCTCGCCACGGGGTTGGCGCTCACGGCGCTCGCGGGCGAGCATCCGGAGCGCGTGACCCTCGTGAAGCTCGGCCGGAAGGCGGAGAACGAGTTCGTCGGCGTGCCCTGCGGCATCCTCGACCAGGGCGTGTCCGGTTTCGGGCAGCGCGACCACCTCGTCTTCATCGACTGCCGCGGCCCGTCGTTCGCCACTGTGCCGCTGCCGGCCGACGCCCATTTCTGGGTCTTCAACACCCACACCAAGCACGCGCTGGTCGACGGCCTTTACGCGGCCCGCCACCGCGAGTGCATGGAGGCGGCGCAAGCCCTGGGCGTGCCGCTGCTCGCCGACGCCACGCCGGCGCTGCTGGAGGCGAAGCGCGCGGTGTTGCCGGAGCTCAACTACAAACGCGCCCGGCACGTGATCGAGGAGATCGGCCGCGTGGCGGCGGTGCGCGCCGCGCTGGCGCAGGGCGAGCTGGCCGCCGTCGGCCGGTTGCTCACCGCGTCGCATCGCAGTTCGCAGACGTTGTTCGAGAACAGCACGGCCGAGCTCGATTTCCTCGTCGACCAGCTCGCCGCGGCGCCCCACGTGCACGGCGCGCGCCTGACCGGCGGTGGCTTTGGCGGCGCCGTGATGGCGCTGACGAGCGGGGTCTTCGGCGCGGCGCAGGCGGAGGCGGTGGTGGCGGCCTACGCGGCGCGGTTCGGGGCGCAACCCGCGGTGTTGCACCTCAAGACCGGTTCCGGCGCGGAGTTGGTGCCGGTCGGCTGAGCCGAGATCAGTCCGTTGAGCGTCGAGCGACGAGCGACGAGAGCGGGATCACCGGACGAGAAACCGGGACGGCCGAGCTACTCGAAGTGCGCCACCGAGGGGTTGGCACTCGTTGCTCGACACTCGACCCTCGTCTGCGTTGCGCGGGCTCAGCGGAGGGCCATGAAGCCCACGCGGACCTGCGTCTCGGCGCGCTCGTTGTAGTGCAGGAGGTTCTCGCCCCAGCCGTCGAAGAACTGCAGGTGGAGGTAGCCGTGGACGAACCCGAGCGGGAAGAAGTCGTTGATCTTGGAAAACGGGTACGAGGCGTCGACCAGCACGCTGCCGCGGCCGGAGGTGCCGGCGCGCGCGGTGGCGGCGATCTTCCAGCCCCGCGGGTGCTCGACGGCGACGAGAAAATCGCCGTAGCCGCGGAAACGGTGGAGGTCGCTGTTCTCGCTCTTGTCGAGGTACCAGTAGAGTTTGGGCGAGACGAGGAACTGCCAGCCGTCGGGCTCGCCCCAGCGCAGGGTGGGGCGGGCGAAGAGGATGTTGATGCTGCGCGACGCGTCGGCGGCTTTGCCGTTGGACTCGTGCTCGAAACCGGAGGCGAGGCCGAGGCGGCCGCCGAGGAACTCCGCCCCGGTGTCGTGGCGGTAGTAGAAGACCGACGGCCGGTAGCTGGAGTCGGTGAAGGGCTTGGAGTCGGAGGAAAGATCCCAGAGCGAGGTCTGCGTATAGGCGAGGTATACGTCCTCCCAGAATCCGCGGCCGGCGACGCGGTCGTCGGTGGGGCCGAGGGGGCGGAATTTGAAGCTGAGTTGGAAGCGGGCGTTGATGCCGCCCTCGCCGCCCACGGAAAAATAGATCGGTTCGTGCGGCGAGATGCCGAACTCGCGACGCAGCGGGGCCGGTGCGGGCGCCGAAGCGGCGGAATCGGCCGTCTCGCTGCGAGGGGCGGTGTGGGCGATCGGCTCGGGCAACTCGGCGGCGATTTCGACGGCGACCCGGCCGGCGGAAACGGCCGTTGCATCGAGAATCACCAGACCGGTGAGTTCGGCGGGAATGCGGCCCCGGAGCGGGACGGAGCGGAAGGCGCCGGGCGCGAGCGGTGTGGGATCGCGGAGCGGGAGTTCATCCGCGTAGAACACCGCCGAGACCGCCTTGCCGCCGGCGCGAACGACGACGGGCAGATGGCTGGGGACGGCGATGGAGGCGGGAGCGGCGGCAGGGTTGGTGACGACCAGGGTGAGTTCGATCTCCCGGCCGGCGAGGAGGGGAACCTGGGGCACTTGCAGGATCAGGTCGGCGCGGGCGGACAGGGCGCCGAGCAGCAGGCACAGTCCAACGAAAAGACGCGAAAGAAGCATCGCGGCACGGTTGGGCATTTTCGCCGCGGCTCAAGAACGGAAGGACGGGCGCGGCATCTCGCGCCACTGGCCGACGGCGAGAGCGTCGAGCGCGTATTCGCCGAACCGGCTGCGGTGCAGGCGGCGGACCTCGTAGCCAAAGTGGGCGAACATGCGTTTCACCTGATGGAAACGGCCCTCGGTGAGGGTGAGCTCCACCTCGGTGCCGCCGCGCAGCACGAGCTTCGCCGGCGCGCAGGGTTTCTCCTCGTCCTCGAGCAGGAGCGTGCCGCTCGCGAACGCCTCGATCAGGTGCGGCTCGGGCGCGCGGTCGAGCGTGGCCTCGTAGACCTTGTCGACATGGTGCTTCGGGGACGTGAGACGGTGGACGAGCCCGGTGTCGTCGGTGACGAGGAGCAGGCCGGTGGTGTCGCGGTCGAGCCGACCGACGGAGGTCACGGCAGGGTTGCGCGCGAGCCAGCGCGGCGGGAGCAGGTCGTAGATGCGTTGGCCTTCGCGCGTATCGTGGGAACAGACACAGCCGGCGGGCTTGTGGAAGAGCACGAAGAGACCGTCGGGGAAATCGAGCGGGGCGCCGTCGACAAGGACGTCGACCGGCTCGGCCTTGGTCGCGGGGTTGCGCTCCACCACGCCGGCGACGGTGACGCGCCGGCGATGGATCAACTCCTTCACCTCGCTGCGTGAGCCGAGGCCGGAGGAGGCGAGAAGCTGGTCGAGGCGGCGTTTCATCGCGGCACGTTGCCGGCGGTGCGCAGGTCGCGCAAGGCCGGGCACTGGGCTGCTGCCGGAAGAGGAGGAGAGGTGATTATGACGATAAGGCCCTCGGATATTCGAGGGGTAGCCGAGTCCACGATTGAATAGCGCCGATCAGGGGGTTTTCTGGAGGGAGTTCCGGGGGCAATTCCCACACTTGCAACCCACATGACAACAAACCGAGCCGCGGCGCTTCGGCGTCGCCAGTATTCAACGCTATCCATCGGCCTCGCCATGCTTTGGGGCGGCGCCTCGATCGTTTCTGCGCAGGTTCAGCTCACGAGCACGAACCTCACGACGCCCTACACGCAGGACTTCAACACCCTCGCGACCACGGGCACAACGAACGCCCTTTCGACGCTGCCCACGGGCTGGCGCGCGGCGAACGTGCCTGGCACCAACTATTCGGCATCGACGGGCGGGCCGAGCGGCTCGGGTGGCCGCGATCTCTACAGCTTCGGTGCGGCCGGTGCCACCGATCGCGCCCTTGGTTCGTGGAATTTTTTCTTGGGCAGCACGATCTACTTCGGGGCGAACTTCCAAAACACCACGGGCACGACGCTCACGTATTTCACCCTCTCCTTCACGGTGGAGAACTACAGCGCAAGTGGGGCGACGGCGAGCGATCCGCTGACGTTGCAGTATATTTTCGCTCCCGCGGCGCAGTCCTTCACCTCGACGACCGGATGGACGACGCTGTCGTCGACGCTCAATGCGACGACGGGCGCGGCCCCCTATACCTTCACCACTGGAATCAACTGGGCTTCGGGCGGCACGAATCTGCTGTGGCTCCGTTGGTCCGATACGGATTCTTTTCTTGCGACAGATCGCGCGTTGGCGATCGACAACCTGATGGTCGCGGTGCCGGAGCCGACGACCTACGGGCTGGTGCTCGGGGCGGCGACGCTTGGTTGGGTGGGCTACCGCCGCTGGCGCAAGGCAAAGACGGTTGCGTGAGCCGCGCCCCAGCCCCGGGCGAATGTGGTTGCGGGGCCGTGGTGAATGGGCGGGATTCGCGCTGCGCATGACAGCCGCAGACGTCATCCTGCTCGACAACGGTTCGCTCCGCCCGGCGGCCACGCTGGCCCTGCGGCGGACGGCGGCCGCGCTCGCGGAGCGGGTGGGGCGCTCGGTCGATCCGGTGTCGTTGTTGCATTCGAACAAGATTCCCGCGGAGGAGCTCGGCGGGGAAGGCGCGACGACGTTTGGCCCTTGGCTGCGCCGGCGGGCGGAGGCGGGGGCGCGGGAGTTCGTCATCGTCCCCTATTTCCTCGGGCCGAGCCGGGCGCTCACGGAGTACCTGCCGGAGCGCGTGGCGAAGTTGCGCGAACCATGGCCCGATCTCGTGGTGCGCGTGGCGCCGGCGTTGGGCGAGGGCGGCGCGGCGGCGGTCGATCAACTGGCCGCGGTGCTGGAAGAACGGACACGGGCCGTGCTGGCATCGTGGGTGAATGGTGCGGAGCGAGCGGCGGTCGCCGTGGTGGACCACGGCAGTCCGGAACCGAAGGTGGTGGCGGTGCGCGATGCGGTGGCGGCGCGGTTGCGGGAGCGGCTGGGAGCGACGGTGCGGGCGGTGGCACCGTGCTCGATGGAGCGGCGCGAGGGCGACGAGTACGCGTTTGCCGATCCGCTGCTGGCGGCGCTGTTGGAGCGCGAACCGTTCGATCAGGGCGTAGTGATCGCGGCGATGCTGTTTCTGTCGCCGGGACGGCACGCGGGACCGGACGGGGATGTGGCGCAGATCTGTCGGGCGGCCGAGGCGGCGCATCCGGAGCTGAGCGTGACGATGACCGATCTGCTCGGCGGGCACCCGGCGTTGGTCGAACTGCTGGCCGAGCGCTTGGAGCAGGGGTTGCGCGCTACTCCGCTGTAGCCGGCACGAGCGCGGCGAGGGCCGCGGCGGCGGCGGGGCTTTGGCGGACGACCTCGCCGATCACGAGCAGGGCGGGCGAGGGGACGTCGCGGGCGAGGAGTTCGGTTTCGAAGGTGTCGAGTGTGGCGACGACCATCTGTTGGTCGGGCAGGGTGGCGCGGCTGACGAGGGCGACGGGCAGGGTGGCATCGGCTCCCGCGTTGCGCAGCCGTTCGACGATCGCGCGCGCGGCCTTCAGGCCCATGTAGACGACCATCGTGCAGTTCACGCGGGCGACGGCGTCCCAGTCCACGCCCGCGCCCGACTTGTCGGCGCACTCGTGGCCGGTGATGAAGAGTACCGCGGAGGATACGCCGCGATGCGTG
>JAHFTC010000155.1 GCA_023269585.1 Opitutaceae bacterium | reverse complement strand
CGCCAGGTGGATCTTATCGAGCAGATCGTCGGTGTTGGCGATGAGCTGCTGCTTGGCGACGGTGCTCGACGGCTCGGTCGCGAACGACTGCCAGGCATTGAAGAACGCATCGGTCGACGCCGCGATGCCGGCGGGAAGATCCGGATTGCTGCTGATCGTCTCCACCGAACCACCGTCGCTGAAAACACCCTGGCCGAGCGCGGTCTGCGCCTGCTCCAGATACTTCAGCTGGGACTGCAGAAACGCGGTGTTCGCCGTCTCTTCGGTGATCTGGCCGTCGAGCAGGCGGTCGCGCATCTGCTGGATGCCGATCGGCTCGGTGCCGAGACTCTGCGCCCCGAGCGGCGTACTGACCGATCCCTTATCACCGAGGATCACGCGCTGGCGCGCGTAGGCGGGGTTGTTGACGTTCGCCATGTTGCGCCCGACAAGGTCGAGCGCCGCGCTTTGGGCGCGCAGGGCATTGGTGCTGGTGTAGAGGCTGCCGAAGAGTCCGGACATGGCGGGGGGCGCTCAACCGGTGGCGCGGTAGGTGGGCGCGACGGTGCTGGCGGCAACCGCCAACTGCCCGCGACGCGAGTAGGTTTTGGTGAAAGCTTGGGGCCGCAGGGCAGGCACCAGCTCGCGATGCAGCTCCACCAGGCGCGAGAGCATCATTTGGTTCTGCCGCGTCCGCTGCTTGGTACGCTGCAGCAGATGGTTGATCTCCTCGATGAGCGCCTCGAGCAGGGGCCGCACCTCGGCGGGAAACTCGGGCAGCAACTGCCGCAGGCTCCGGTCGGTCGGGCAGCCGTGCGCGGTGGCAAAGCGGCGCACAATGGTCTCCCGTTCTTCGCGACAGCTGCGCACCAGGTCCGCCTGCTCCTCGAGCAGGGGCACGAAACCCGCCACCGCCTCCGAATCGAGGGCGAAGATCTTCTTCTGCTGCTCGTCGAAGAGCTGGAGCAGCCCGCCGTATTCGGCGAGTTCGCTGCGGAGCGCTTCGACCACCGGCGTCCACGCGGGGATGCCGGCGGCGGTGGGAATGTCGGCGAGAATCATGAGGAGGCCTCCACCCTATCGGTCGTTTCGCCCTTCGGCGTGAGCTGCGACACCAGCATTCTCGCGATGCCGATTCCGCCACCCTGGGTGACGCTCTGCGCGACCACATCGGTGACAAGATACTGGTAGACATCGCCGCCGGGCGGCTTGGTCTCGCCGGCGCCGAACATCGGTTTGAGCGCATCCCCGAGCAGCTGGCGCACGAGGATCGCTTCGAACTGCTCCGCCGCCGCCTGCGCGGCCGCGGGTTTGGAACCGGCCTGCATGGAGCGCTGGAGCGTCGCGGGATCGGCGACTCCGAGCAGCGGGCTGATGGATGCGGAAGACATGGCGGGAAAGGGGTACTCAGTTGATCACGACTTCGGCCTGCAGGGCGCCGGCGCGTTTGAGGCTCTGGAAGATCGCCATCATCTCGCGCGAGGACACCCCGAGGGCGTTCAACGCCTGGGCGAGCTCCTCCACCGACGGCAGCTCCTCGACGACCTGGAAGCCGCCCTTCACCTCGGTGACCTCGGTGCTGGTCGAGGGCACGACCGCGGTCGTGCCGCCGGGGCTGAACGGGCCGGGTTGGGAGACGCCCAACGTCGACGCGATCTTGATCGTGAGCGCACCGTGGCTGATCGCGACCTGCGAGAGGCGGACGGTCGAGGTGGCGACGATCGTGCCGGTGCGCTCGTTGAGCACGATGCGGGCGGCGGTGTCCGGCCGCGCCTCGATCGCGCCGAGGGAGGCCACGAACGAGACTTCGTTGCCGATGAAATCCGGCGGCATCGCCACCGCCACTGTCGCAGCGTCCTGGGCACGAGCGGTGCCGGGGAAGCGGATATTGACCTCGTCGGCGATGCGGGCGGCGGTGGTGAAATCGGGCTGGTGCAGGAGCAGGCGGATCACGCCGTCGCGCACGACGGTGGCCGGGATCTCGCGCTCGACGATCGCGCCGTTGGTGATCAGGGCGACGGTCGGATGGTTCTTCTGGACGGTCGCCCCACCGGGCCCGCCCCCGCCGCCGATGAAGCCGCCCACGGCGACCGGGCCCTGGGCCACGGCGTAGACCGCCCCGTCCGCGCCGAGCAGCGGTGTCTGCAGGAGCACGCCGCCCTGGAGGCTCTTGGCCTCGCCGAGCGCCGCGACCGTCACGTCGATGCGGGCGCCGGGTTTGAGGAACGGGCCGATGTCGGCCGTGATCATCACGGCGGCGGCGTTCGAGGATTTGAGCGTGGTGGCCGGGATCGAGATGCCGAAGCGCTGGAGAGCGTTGGAGATGGAGCGGAGGGTCGCCTCGGAGTTCTTGTCGCCGTCGCCCGCCAGGCCGGCGACGATGCCGTAGCCGACGAGCTGGTTGTCGCGGCCGCCCTCGACCACCACGAGATCCTTCAGGCGCGAACCGTCGGCGCGGGCCAGCGCGGCGAGCGCGAGCGAGACGGCGAGCAGCAGGAGGCGGGGCAGCATCGAGGGGGACATGGCGGTTCAGTAGAGGCGGAGCAGTTCGTAGAGTCTGGTGAGCCAACCCTTCTTCTGGGTGTCGGTGAGGCTGCCCTCGGAGATCACCTCGACGGTGGCGTTGGCGATGCTCGTGGACGACACGGTGTTGGCGGAGCTGATGTCGTCGGGCCGCACGACGCCGCGCAGCACCATGTACTGCCGCTCGCCGCCCATCGCGACATGGCGGACGCCCTCGATGACGAGGTTGCCGTTGGGCAGGACATCGGTGACGACCACGGCCGCGCGCGACGTCAGGGAGGCCTTGTTGCTGATCTCGCCGCTGGCGGCGAACGCGTTGGAACCGTCGTAGTTGGTTCCGGGATAAGCCCCGCGGTGGGTGCCGGCGGCGCTCGCGGCAAGCGGGAAGAGGAACTGCGCGATGGTGTTCTCGGCCTTGCTGGACTTGTCCGCCTTCGAGGACTGGGAGTTCTGCGAGCTCACGCTCTCCTGCACGATGATCGTGACGATGTCGCCGGTGCGCGAGGCCCGGCGGTCGGCGAGCATGCCGCGGCTGGCATTGGCCGGCCAGATCGAGTCGGCCCGCAGCAGCGGCGCGGCCAGGAGCAGGAAGGCGATGAGAAGGTGGAGACGGGACATGTCAGAAGGTCACGCGGGCCTGGTTTTCCGCGGTGACGGTGGCGGAGAAATCCCGCCGCGATTCGGGGTTGCGCACGGTGATCGTCTCGCCGAGGGCGCCGCTCTGCATCGCCAGCCCTTTGATCGTGATGGTGAGCGCGCCGTTCACGGCGATCACCTCCACGCGGCTGCCGCGCTGCACGAGCGTGCGCCGGCCGACCTCCCGCCACGAAAGAACCGCTCCGGCGGCGACGCCGCGGGTGATGGCAAGACCCGTCAGATCGGCGCCGGCGGGCACGGCGTCCTTGTCGCGGAGAAAGTCGTGGCGACGGAGTTCGAACAGCGAGAGGGTGAGCGGCGCGTCGCGCGGCACCGGCTGACGGGCGACGAGCGCCTCGTCCCATAGCCGCGCCTGCACGGGAAGATTCCATTCGCCGAGGCTGCGACCTTCCGCCGTGAGCCGGACGTGGACGATCATCTGCGGCGCCAACGACGAGGGGGGCGCGACCAGCGTCATCTCCCAATCCTCCGCGGCCACCGGCACCGGTTTCCAAGTACGCAGCAACGAGAGCTGCAGATCCCCGGTCGTGCGGAAATGCGTGGCCAGCTGGTGGGCGATCGCGGGCAGGAAGGCGTCCGGCACGACGGGCGCCGGCGCGGCGTGCAGCAGCGCGGCGGCGCCGAAGGCGGAGAGGGCGAGCAGGCGCAGAAGCTGGAGAGGATGGAGCATCAGCGTTTCAGGTTGTTGATCTCCTGCAGCATCGAGTCCGAGGTCTGGATGGCCTTGCTGTTGATCTCGTAGGCGCGCTGCGCGATGATCATGTTCACCATTTCACTCACGACGTTGACGTTGGATCCTTCGAGATAACCCTGGACGAGCTTGCCGTAGCCCTGCTCGCCGGGATTGCCCAGCTCGGGGGTGCCGCTGGCGGGGGTCTCGAGATAGAGGTTGCCGCCCGCGCTCTCGAGGCCGGTGGCGTTGGCGAAGCGCACCAGCTGGATCTTGAAGTTCGTGGTGCCGGTGGCGGTCTGGACGGTGACATCGCCGCTCTGCGACACCGAGATGTTGGTCGCACCCGTCGGGATGGGCTGAAAACCGCTCAGGACGGGCAACCCGTCGTTGGTCACGACCTGGCCGGTCGCGGTGACCTTGAACGAGCCGTCGCGCGTATAGGCGCTGGTGCCGTCGGGCCGCTGCACCTCGTAGAAGCCGTCGCCCTGGATGGCGAGGTCGAGCCGTTCGCCGGTCTCCGAGAGCAGGCCCTGCGTGAAGATCTTCGCCGTCGAGACCACCCGCGAGCCCGCGCCGACCTGCGTGCCGGACGGCACGAGATTGCCCGCGCCGCCATCGGCCCCGGCGGGCCGGTTCTGCTGATAGAGGAGGTCCTGGAACTCGATCTTCGAGCGCTTGAACCCCGTGGTGTTCACGTTCGCGAGATTGTTCGCGATCGTGTCGAGGTTGAGCTGCTGGGCCTGCATGCCGGTGGCGGACGAGTAGAGGGCGACATTCATGCGCGGGAGTGTTCAGAGGTTGGGCACGCGAGGTCAGCGCCGCCCGCGGCGCGGGCCGGCGCCGCCGCGGCGGGCGGTGCCGGGGCGAAGACGGTATTCGGGCAGCAGCAGGCACCACAGCCGGCGGAGAGGCCCGCCGCGACGCTGGGGCGGGAGGGCATTCAGGGGGGAGAAACGAGAGGGCATGGGGAGGGGGGCGCGACGGCTCAACCGACCGCGCGGATGGTCTTGTCGAGGATGTCGTCGCGCGAAGTGATCACCTTCTGGGCCGCCTCGTACGCCCGGGTGATCTGGATGAGGTTCACCATCTCGCCGACGGGCTGGACGTTGCTCGTCTCCAACGCGCCCTGCATCAGCTCGGGAACCTCGACGGTCTGCGGAGCCTGGCCGTTGGCGGCGAACAGGCCGCCGGCGAGCGGGATGAGGGCCTGGTTGTTGTCGAAGCGTTGCACCGTGAGCCGGCCGATCTGCCGGCCGTCCTGGGAAAGGGTTCCGTCGGGCGCGATCGCCAGCGAGCCACCCTCCGGCAGCAGTTGGATCGGCGCCCCACCCTCCCCCAGCAGCACGTTGCCCTGGGCGTCGACGAGCGTGCGTTCGGGGTTCGTATAAAAACTTCCAGCACGAGTGTAGGCGCGGTTGCCCTCCGCGGTCTGCACCTCGAAGAAGCCTTCGCCGCGGATCGCCACATCCAGATCGCGACCGGTGCCGACAAACTGGCCGGGCTGGAAGCTGATGGAAACGCGGCTGGAGGGGAACATCATGGGCCCCACGGCCGGCGTGCCACCGGTCCCGGCCGCGGGCGAGGGTCCGGCAGCCTGCATGGAGAACTCGACCTCGCGTTTACGGAAGCCGGGCGAACTGCTGGCGGCGATGTTGTGCGAGGTCGCCTCCTGCCAGCGCTCCATCGCGCCCAGTGCAGCCGCTCCGAGGTAGAGACCGAGGTTCATTGGGCCACGGAATTGCAGCCCTTGTGCCAGAGTCTTTTCTCGCTCCGTCCCAGCGCTTTACACCCGGACGCCGCGCGTCGAAGGCAAACTCTGCCATCTTCCGCGGGCAGCTTATGCCGGCGCCGGTCGGCAGGAGGCGGTATCACCCCGCTGCCAGCCGAAGGTCCCGTCCCGACCCGCTCTGCCCCCAGGGGATACACGAGAGTCGAGCGCGGGCGGCGGCACCACGGCGGCGCGGCAGTCAGGCCGGAGACTCCAGCCCCCGCCCCTCGACCAGACGGTGTTCAACGCGGACCGGGGCCGTAGGCGCACAGAATCTCGATCTTCTCCCCACACCGGCAGGTGACGATGAGCTTCGTCACCCGGTCGCCCTCCTTGATCGCCTCGACCGAGGCTTCGTGCCCCCCACCACCGGCGCCGCTGGGCAGGGCGCCCAGCAAAGCGGCATCAAAAATCGGTGCCGGGCTCACAGCGCCACCGCTCGATCCGGCCGGGGGCGCCACACGGGGGCGGTTTTGGAGGAAATCTTTCACGGGAAATCAGTGCGAGGGAGTTGGCGACGCTTCCATCTCGGCGGGCGGGCCCGAGGGCTGGCGGTCGCGAGGGTCCGACGGGCGGCTCGTCATCGAGAGACTCATCACGATCCGCTGGTTACGGGCAGAGTCCGGCGCTTCCCCCGGGACCGGGCGGGTGGCGCCGAAGCCGCTCAGGCGATCGAACCGGGACCCGTCGACGGCGTAGTACGTGAGCGCGCGGCGCACCGCCTGCACCTGATCGGTGGACAGATCCCATTCGGAATAGTCTTCCTTGGCGGTGAGCATGCCGGCGCGGACATGGCCCTCGACCACCACGCGGAACTGCTGCCGGTCGATCAGCCAGGCGAGGTTCTGCATCATCATGTTGCCCCAATCCGTGAAGTCGGCGGAGTCGCGCGAAAAGAGCGGCTGGGTGTTGCGGTCGAACAGAGTCACGCGCAGGCCGTCGCTCGTCACCTCGACTTGGATCGGGTTGTTCGGATCGGTCTCGGAGACATTGAGCAGCCGGTAGAATTCGCGGGCCAGAGCCTGCATCGCGTTCAGGTCGATGGGCGACGCTTTGCTGCCCGCCCCCTCGCCCCCGGTGCCCCGCGGCACGGCGTTGGACTCGAAGGGCAGCACGCCGCTGGTGTTGTCGAGCGGCGAGTTGAACGGGCTCTGAAAATACTGCGAGGTGGCGATGAGGATCTCCTGATCCTGTGCGGAAATCCACAGCACCAGGAACAGCGCCATCATCGCCGTCATGAAGTCCGCAAACGCGACCTTCCAGGCGCCGCCGTGGTGGGCATCTTTTTTCTTCGCCATGGCAATGACCTCGGCGGCGCCGCCTTACTTGGCCGGCGGCATGCCCTTGAGGATTCCCTCGAGTTCGTCGGCGCCGGGCTGCACCGTGCTGTCGAGCGAGCGACGCGCCACCTCCACGGCCATGAGCGGGGCCAGGCCCTTCGCGAAGCCGGAGACGGCCTGGAGGATGCAGCGGAAATATTTGTCGTCGTTGGCGTTGCCGTGCTTGATGCGCGCCGCCAGCGGGTTGATCAGGCCGTAGGCGAAGAACACCCCGAGGAAAGTGCCGGTGAGCGCGGCGGCGACCTTCTCGCCCACCTTCTCCGGGCCCTCGGAAATGGCGGCCATGGTATTGATGATACCGAGCACCGCGGCCACGATGCCCACGCCCGGCAGCGAGTCGCCGATGAGCTGCAGGAGATGCACGGGCTCGTCCGCCTCGTTGGCCTTGGCATCGAGTTCGACCTCGAGGAGCGCCTCGAGCTGGTCGGGCTTGATCTTGCCATCGACCACCGGCCGCAGGCCGTTGCACAAAAACTCCACCCGCTCGGAATGGTGGATGAAGCTGCCGTACTTCGTGAAGATCGTGCTCTTGTCCGGTTCGAGGATGTGCGCCTCCAGGGCGATGAGACCGCTGCGGCGACCGAGTAGGAAGATCTCGTAGAGGAGCTTGAGCAGATCCATGTACTCCTCCTTGCCCGAATGCCCCCCGGACATGACGCCCTTGATCTTCGTCACCGTGCTCTTGATCACGTGGCCGGGGCTGGAAATCACCATGATCCCCAAGGCGATGCCGCCGATCACGATGAACTCGGAAAGATGCAGCAGCAGGATCGGCTGGCCGCCGGCGTACATGAAGCCGCCCAGCGTCGCCGCGAACACGATCAGCACTCCGACCAGCAGCATCATGGGGGTCGGTTCCGCTTATTGTTCCCGCACGCGTTGGATGTAGCCGCGCAGTCCGATGATCGTCTGGGCGTGGATCTGGCAGATGCGGGACTCGGTGAGGCTGAAGACGGAGGCGATCTCCGCCAGCCGCATGTTTTCGTGATAGTACATCGCAAGGATTTTGCGCGGTATATCGGGCAGTTGCCGGATTCTTTGAGCGACAAGTTCCTGCAACTCCCGGCGCTCCATGTCGTCGCGGGCGAGCACGTCGGTGTCGTCGGCGATGATCTCGTGCAAACTCGAGCGCTCGCCGCCCTCGTCCTCGGGCGACTGGTCGAGCGCGAGAAAACAGGCGGGTTTCGCCTCCTCCAGCCACTTGGCATACTCCTTGGCGGAGATGCCGAGCACCTTGCGCACCTCCTCGTCCGTGGCAGGGCGGCCGTTCTGCTGCTCAATCTCGGCGATGACCTCCTTGATCCGGCGGGCCTTGGCCCGGGCGCGGCGGGGGCGCCAGTCGAGGCGGCGAAGCTCATCGAGCACGGAGCCGCGGATACGGCGGCTGGCGTAGGCGGCAAAGGTGTTGTTCTGCTTAGGGTCGTAGTTCTTCACCGCCGCGATCAACCCGAGGATGCCCACGCTGTAGAGGTCCTCGGCCTCGATGTGCGGCGGCAAATTGATCCGGATGCGGTCGACCA
>JAHFTC010000050.1 GCA_023269585.1 Opitutaceae bacterium | reverse complement strand
CGTGCTCGGCTCCGAGGCGTTCGTCGCCACGCAACTCGCCGCGTATCGGAGACGCCACGGCACCCGCGAACGCACCGCCCCGCGCCCGCTCGCCCCCATCGCCGACTGGGGCGGCCTCATGGCCCTGCGCGGTCTGCGCAAAACCCCCTTCGGCTGAACGCTCAACGGTGGGCCGTGGAGCGGGCGCAGCTGCGTATTGCAGCGGGAAACCGGGCGCCGCCCGCCGATGGGGCAGCGGCGGGCGAAGCGGCCAACCGCCGGCAGGAGGTGGGCGCGGGAAGATCGGGCGGAATTGTACCGCTCCGTGGAGCTCGGGCGGGACGGTTGCCGCCGGCGGCTCAAGCGTTGGCGCGCCTCAGACGAACTTGTGCGCGCGCTGGGCGACGGCGGGCCAGTCCTTCTCGGGGACGAGCGGGCCGAGGTGGCGGACCGTCTCCGCGCCGAGCAGGGCGGCGATGTGGCCGCAGGCGGGCAGGGGCAGGCCGCGAAGGTGGCCGTAGAGGAAGCCGGCGGCGAAGGCGTCGCCCGCACCGTTGGTATCCACAACTTCCTGCACGCGGACGGGGTCGACCCGGTGCAGTTCGGCGCCGCGGGCGAGCCAGGCGCCGTCCTTGCCGAGTTTCACCACGGCGAGCGTGCCGTGGGCGGCGAGGGCGCGGGCGTGGGCGGCGTAGTCGGTGGAGTCGGTCTGGTAGAGGGCGCGGATCTCGTCCTCGTTGCCGAAGACGAGGTCGATGCCGCGGCGGAACTGCTCCAGCAGCCAGTCGCGGGAGGCGTGGACAACCTCGAAGGAGGCGAGGTCGAGGCTGATGGTGCAACCCGCGGCGCGGGCGGCGGCGAACACGGCCTCGGCCAGCGCGCGGTTGAAAAGCACGTAGCCTTCGATGTGCGCGTGGCGGCAGCCGGCGAAGTCGGCCGCGGAGATCTCCTCGGGCGCGAGCGTCATGGCGGCACCGAGACAGGTGCGCATGGTGCGCTGGGCGTCGGGGGTGACGAGGACGAGGCAGCGGGCGTTGGGCAGCGCGGCCTGTTTGAAGCGGGAGGGGTCGACGCCGGCGGCCGCGAAACGTTCGCGGTAGGCGCCGCCCGCGGCGTCGTGCCCGAGCTTGCCGAGGAAGGTGGAGCGCAGGCCGAGGCGCGTGGCGTTGAAGATCGTGTTGGCCGCGGAGCCGCCCGAGGTGGTGGCCGGCGGGGCGGGCAGGCGCGCGACGATCGCCTGCATCTCGTCGTTGTCGACGAGGACCATGCCGCCTTTCTCACCGCGGATGGTGGCGAGGAACGACTCGGGCACGGGCGCGAGCAGATCCATGATCGGGGAACCGACGCCGATGAGATCGAAGGAGGGCATGGGGGAATCGCGGATTGCGGACTGCGGATTGCGGACTGCGGAATGCGGACTGCGGAATGCGGACTGCGGATTGCGAGGAGCGCGGATTTTGGGAGAGCGGGCGGGGAGTGCTGGATGCGGTAGCAACCAGCCGTGAACTCTGAACTCTGAACGCGGAACTCGGAACCCAGTTCTGAACCGTCGCGCGGTGTGCGTTACTCGGAGATCGTCAGGTTGGTGGCGAGCAGCGGCTCGTCGTCGACCTCGATGAGGATGTTGTAGTCGCCGGCCTGGGGGAAGGAGCAGTTGCGCAGCTCGTTGATGAGGTTGATGCGCTGCATCGGGCTGTGCGACTCGAAGGGGCGCTCGATGACCTTCATCATGTTCGTCGGGTCGAGGCCGATGGAGATCTTCATCGTGTGCTGGCCGGGGGTGCAGTCCGTGATCGTGAGGAACCAGATCATGAACGGATGCACGACCGGGAACTGCCGGGCGCGGATGTTCGAGAAGATCCCGAGGATCGTGTGCTTGCCGGAGCCGGGGTCGATGTGGACGCCGTCGCAGGTCATCCAGGTGAGCAATTGAGGTTTCGAATTCACAGGGGGTGGAGCTTCGCGGCGGGCCGGCCCCGGGCAAACGTTTTTCGGGTCCGCCGGCGTGGCGGGGCCGGGCGTCGGGAACGAGCTGGGCGCAGCGCCGGAAACGGCGGCGTTCGTGCCGAAGCGCCCAGTCTGGTCTTGCTCCTTGCTCCCCGGGGCGGTTTCTCGTCTTCCCGTGAAATACATTTTCGTCACGGGCGGCGTCGTTTCTTCTCTGGGCAAGGGCCTCACGGCGGCCTCGCTCGGCGCGTTGCTCGAGGCGCGCGGGCTGATCGTCCGCATCCAGAAATTCGATCCGTACCTCAACGTCGATCCGGGCACGATGAGCCCGTTCCAGCACGGCGAAGTCTACGTGCTCGACGACGGCGCCGAGACCGACCTCGACCTCGGCCACTACGAACGTTTCACCTCCGGCAAGCTCAGCCGGATGAACAGCCTTTCCTCCGGCCAGATCTACGAGGCCGTGATCGCGAAGGAGCGCCGCGGCGACTACCTCGGCAAGACCGTGCAGGTGATCCCGCACGTGACCAACGAGATCAAGAACCGCATCTACGCCGGCGGCGAGGGTGTCGACATTCTCATCACCGAGATCGGCGGCACCACGGGCGACATCGAGGGCCTGCCGTTCCTCGAGGCCATGCGCCAGTTCGCCCTCGAGGTGGGTCCGGGCAACGTCTGCTTCATCCACGTCACCCTCGTGCCGTACCTCGGCGCCGCGGGCGAACTGAAGACGAAGCCCACGCAGCAGAGCGTCGCCAAGCTGCGCGAGATCGGTATCCAGCCGCATGTGCTCGTCTGCCGTTGCGACCACCCGCTGCCGCAGGACCACCGCGAGAAGCTTTCGCTCTACTGCAACGTGCCGCCGAAGGCCGTGATCGAGGAGCTCGATGTCGAGACCTCCATCTACGAGCTCCCGCTCGCGCTCCAGAAGGAGAAGCTCGACGATCTCGTGGTCGAGCTCCTCCACCTCAACGCCCCGCCGGTGAAGAGCAACGTGTGGCAGCAGGTCGTGCGCCGCATCAAGAACCCGAAACACCACGTGAAGGTCGGCGTCGTCGGCAAGTACATCGAGCTGCAGGACGCCTACAAATCCATCTACGAGTCGCTCTACCACGCCGGCATCGCGAACAACGCCAAGGTGGAGATCGTCCGCATCGACGCGCAGGAACTCGAGCAGAAGGGCGGGCTAAAACAGCTCGCCGGTCTCGACGCCATCCTCGTGCCCGGCGGCTTCGGGGACCGCGGCACGGAGGGCAAGATCGCCGCCGCCCGCTACGCCCGCGAGCACAAGGTCCCGTATTATGGCATCTGCCTCGGTCTCCAGATTGCGGTGATCGAGTTCTCCCGCAACGTGCTCGGCCTGAAGACGGCCAACAGCACAGAGTTCGATCCCGACACCGAGGACCCGGTGATCGACTTCATGGACGACCAGCGCCGCATCACCGAGAAGGGCGCGACGATGCGCCTGGGCGCCTACGACTGTCGCCTGCGGCCCGGCACCCACGCCGCGAAGGCCTACGGCAAGGAGCTGATCAGCGAGCGCCACCGCCACCGCTACGAGGTGAACAACCACTACGTGGAGATGCTCGGCGACGCCGGCATGGTCTTCGCCGGCGTGAACCCGCAGCGTAATCTCGTCGAGATCATCGAGCTCAAGGACCACCCGTGGTTCGTGGGCGTGCAGTTCCACCCCGAGTTCAAGTCGAAGCCCAACCAGGCCCAGCCGCTCTTCGCCGCCTTCGTGAAGGCCGCGCTCAAGCGGCAGGCGGGGGCGGCGAAAACGATGCCGGCGAAGGCCGCGGGCAAGCAGGCGAAGAAGGGGAAGACGGTCGCGAAGCGGTGATGCGGCCCGCTCCTTGGTCGTCGATTGGCGGGCCGCGGAGGATCGGAGCCATTTCTCACTACTCCTCTCCGTAGTAGCGGAACGCTTCGCGTTCCGTCTGGCGGCTTAACGCTTCCACACCGAAGAGACAGTTCGCTGCCGCTCCGAGTTCAGGTGTCGAACAGCGCGACCAAGCGCGTGAGGGTGGTACGGTTACGCATCGTCATCGTGGGGAGGCGCAGTGCCTTCAGCGCCGGCTCCGCCCAGATCTTCGACTCCGAGGTCCGGATCCGGCAGAGCCAGTGAAGCTCGCGGCCGCCCACGGCGAACTCGTCGGTCGCTGTCTTCACCGCCTGCAGCGCCTGCGCCGTCGCCAGTGGCACTTCCTCGTGGAGGAGACCGGTGGTCACCGTGACGCCGGGCAGCCCTTCATCCGCAAACGGGCGAGCCGCGACGCTCGCGCGAATCTCGTCGCGGGTTCGGACGAAGGTCTCCACCGGATAGCCGAGCGACTGCTCAAGCTGCGTCGCGATCCGCCGCTCCAACCGGTCGCCGGCGGTGGCCTTGGTCGCGAACAGGACGTTGCCGCTGGCGATGAACGTCGACACCTCGGCGAAGCCGAGTTCGCGGAACGGCTGCGCGAGGCGTGCCATCGGCATGCGCCGGTTGCCCAGATTGATGCCCCGCAAGAACGCGACGTACTGCTTCATGGTGATTCCGTGTTTTCCTCGGTTGTTTCGGCGGCGGCCGCAAGTGGCCTCATGCGAAAGTGCGGCGGTTCAATGAGCCGGGAGGCAGCTCGGATAGTCCGTCGCCCCTCGCGAGGGTCGCGCCCCGTCGATCCCGAGAGGCCGCCGTGGCGCGCCCAGCCTATCCACGACGATGCCCGCGACTCACCATGCTCGCCGTTGCCATCCCTTTCTTGGCGACAGTCACAACCTCCAAAACCCGACTCTCTTTTCCGAGTCGCTCGGAGTGCGTTAGGCGTGTTGCAGCGCCTTGATGGCGTCGCTGATGGTGACGGCTTCCACGCCGTCGCCCAGCGGGAACGACTCGTTGCCGGTGTGGATGACAAGCCGGCGGGTGGCCTTCACGTCGTCGCAGCCGATATAATACCCGCGGGACAGGGAGGGAGCCGAGGAGCGCTTGATCTCGATGGCCCACCGCTCCTTCGGAGGAAGCTCGAGCACGAGGTCGATCTCGGCTCCGGCGTTGGTGCGGTAGAACCAGGGGCGCGCACCGACCGGCGCCGCTGCGAGCAGGTTTTCGAGCACGAAGCCTTCCCAGCTGCCGCCGGTCACCGGATGCCCGAGCACGGCATCGAGGTCGCGCAATCCGAGGAGGGCGTGCACGAGGCCGCTGTCGCGCACGTAGATCTTGGGTGAGCGAATGAGCCGTTTGCCGACGTTGGCCGCCCACGGCTGCAGGCGGCGCACCAGCAGCAGGTCGACCATGAGATCGAGATAGCGGGCGATGGTCTGCCCGCTCACGCCGATGCCGCCGGCCACCACCGCGTGGTTCACGGTCGTGCCTTGTTCGTGCGCGAGCATTGTCCAGAAGCGGCGCAGCGTCTCGGCGGGGATCCGTGGCCCGAGCGCTGGGATGTCGCGCTCCAGATAGGTGCCGATGAACTCCTCCCGCCATTCGAGACTGGCGGCGTCGTTGGTCGAGAGGAAGCTGTCGGGAAATCCGCCGCGCAGCCACAGCCGGTCCCGCTGCGCCGGCGTTTTTGCCGCGGTCTCGGCGAGGAGCAGCGGGGTGAGCTCCAGGTAGGCAATACGGCCGGCGAGCGTTTCGGAGCTCTGCTTGAGTAGTTCGATCGAGGCGGATCCGAGGAGGAGAAACTGACCGGTGCGCAACCCTTTCCGTCGGCGCTGGTCGATCAGGCCGCGCAGCACCTCGAACAGCCCGGGCAGACGCTGAATCTCGTCGAGCACGACGAGGCGCCCTTCCTGCGCGGCGAGATACTGCTCGGGGTCGCCGAGCTTCGCGCGGTCCGACGGGCGTTCCAGATCGAGATAGAGGCCCGGCGAGTCGGCTGACTCCGCAATTTCGAGCGCCAGCGTGGTCTTGCCGACTTGCCTCGGGCCGAGCAAAGCCACGGCCGGGAAACGGGTGAGTAGTTCGCTGACCTGGTCCTGGGCACGGCGTGCAATCACCTAGTCAAAATTCCATGGCGTAGAAAAATGGCAAGGTAATAGTTCCCCGCCCGGAAGGCGGCGGCGTCTCGGCGCGTCGGCTCGCCACGAGGGGCGGATCGATGGGGGCGTAACTTGTGACGAGCCTCCGACGCCTAGGCGTCGTCTGTCGGCATGGCGCGAAAGGTGCGCTCGCGGCACCGCGACCCAGTTGCGTTGGTCGTTCGCGGAGCAGCGGCCCGCCCGAGAGAAATCTTGCGCCGCTGGCGGGGGCGGGGTTGCGTCGGGCTCCTCCTCGGCCCCGCAACTGCGCTTGGAATGAACCGGTTCTCCCGCCTCTGTGCCCACGCTTGGCTCGTCACGCTCCTCGGAGCGATCGCGCTGCTGTGCCGGATCGCGGCCGACAACCTCGCGCAGGCCGATCGGCTCTCCAACCTCGCCGACGGCGACGCGATCGCGGTCGATGCGGCGTCGCCCACCGGGTACGTGGGCGGGCTGCGCAAACTCGTGCTGCCGGAGATGCGCCACGAGACGTTCGAGGCCATCGCCCAGACGCAGCAGATGCTCGCGACGGGCGATTGGCGCCTGCGGCACATCGACTCCGACAACGCGCCCGTGGGCCGAACCAACTTCGCGCCGTCGCCGTTCCGTTGGTGGCTCGCCGGCGTGGCCTGGGCCGACAGTCGGCTCAACGACCGACCGCTCGGGCAGTCCGTGGAGCGCGCGGCGATCCTCGCCGGTCCGGCCCTGCAGATTCTGCTGATGGTGGGCGCGACGCTCTTCGCGGTGCGGTTCCTCGGACCGCTGACGGCGGGCGTGGTGCCGTTGGCGCTGGCCTTCCTCTTTCCCCTCGCGGGCAACTCTCTCTCGCCGCTCGCCGGTGAACGGGTGCTGACGCAGGCGGTTCTGCTCGGCGCGGTATTGCCGCTGGCCGCGGCCTTGGCGGCACCGCGAACGGCGGGGGTTGTGCGTGCGCTCTTTCTGGTGGCGGGCGTCTGCGGCGGATTGGCGCTCTGGCTCGATGTCGGACCGACGGTGCCGCTCCTGACGGGCGTGGTGCTCGGCGGGCTGTGGGCGGGGTGGCGACAGCGTCGCACTGCGGCGGAGACCGACACGTTCCACGTCGCCGCTTTGCCGTGGCGGACGTGGGCTTGGGCCGGTGCGGTCACGAGCCTGCTGGCCTATCTGGTGGAATATGCTCCGGCGCACCTCGGCGGCCTGCGGCTCGATCGGAACCACCCGCTCTACGCGCTCGCGTGGGTGGGCGGCGCCGAGTTGCTGGTGCGCGGCTTGGCGTGGGTCACCGCAGGGCGGAGACAGCACGGGGCGCGGGACTGGGTGGCGCTCGGCGCGGCGGCGGTCGCGGTGCTCGCGCCGGTGGTTGGTGCGCTGCTGGCCGACGGCAACGGGTTGTTCGGTTCGGTGGGCCGCAACCACCGGCTGGCGCTGTGGCCGGGCACCGGCGCCGCGAAGGAAGTTCTCGCGTGGCTGTTGGACGCGCCGGCGTGGCAGCTCTTTGCGGTGTTGCTGCCGCTGGTGGTGCTGGTTCCCGCTGGCTGGGCGACCTTCGCTCGACGCTCGGACCGGTTGGGCGATGCGGTCGCGCTGGTGGCGGGCCCGGTGCTGGTGCTGTTTGTGGTCAGTTGCTGGCAGCTGGCGTTGTGGGCTGCGCTTGATGTGGCGCTGCTGGCGTTGTTCGCGGTGCTCACGGTGGAGGCGGCTCGGCGATCGAGCGGAGTGATTGCGGTTTGGGCGGCGGTGGCGGTGCTGGCGCTCGCGCCCGCCGCGTGGAAGCTTTCGTCGGGACGGGGCGCCGAAGCCGGCGCGGCGGTTTCCGACCTGGAGTTCGAGGCGCTGCTGCACCGTGATCTGGCCCAGTGGCTTGTCGGGCGGGCGCCGGAGGGTGGCGTGATCGCGCTCGCCCCGCCGGCGATGACGAGCGCGTTGTATTTCTACGGCGGAATCCGGGGTTTCGGTACGCCCGACCCGGCGAGCACCGATGGGATGGCCGCCGCCGTGCGGATCTGTGGGTCGACTTCGTCCGATGAAGGCGAGGCGCTGTCCCGCAAGCGGGGGATCACGCACGTGCTGATGCCCTCGTGGGATCCGATGCTCGAGGAGTATGCGCGGGTGGGCAGCAGCCGCTCGGACAAGACGCTGGTGGCGCAGTTGAAAAACTGGCTGCCGCCGCGCTGGTTGCGGCCGGTGCCCTACGTCCTGCCCCAGGGCGAGGCGGCGGGCGCGCGTTCGCTCGCCGTTTTCGAGGTGACCGAGGTACAGGACCAGGCGGTGGCCCTGGCGCGGATGGCGGAGTATTTCGTGGAGATTGGCCGGCTCGAGGAGGCGGGGATGGTGGCGCTCGCGCTCGGGCAGGCGTTTGCGGACGATCCCAATTCGTTGATCGCCCGCGGCGTGGTGGCCGGGGCGCGACGCGAGGGGGCGGAGCTCACCCGTGTCGTCGGCGAGCTGAAGCCGCTGCTCGAACGCGACGAGGACGCCGACCTGCCGTGGGACCGGCGCGTGGTGCTGGCGATCCTGCTCGCCCAGACGCGGCAGGCGGAGTTGGCCAAGCCGCGGATCGCCGGCTGCCTCGCGACGCTCGACGAAGCTCGCCTGCGGCAACTCTCGACGATGACGCTTTTTCGCCTGCAGATGATCGCGAAAGCCTACGGTCTGCCGATCGAGGATGAAGCATTGCGCGGGCTGGCGCTCAAGCTTCTGCCGGCGGAGATGCGAGCGCGGTTGCAGTGAGGGCGCGCGTTCCTTCCGGTGGAAGGATTCTTTCTCGACGCTTGGTCCTGGTGGAGCCGATCGGGTTCGAACCGACGACCTCCTCGTTGCGAACGAGGCGCTCTTCCAACTGAGCTACGACCCCGGGACCAGAAAGGGCGGGGATTCAGGTAGGTTTCCCGGCGCGAGTAAACACGAAACTCGCCCGAAAAATTCGGCGCCGTCCGGAGACCGGCGCGGAGGCGCGCGAGCGACGCGGCGCGGGCATTTGTGGCGGCGGGGTCAAAACGCTGCCCTCGTCGGACTTACGCGGTGACAAACGCGAAAAAGTGGCCATGCTGCCGGCCGTTCGGCACCTTGGTGCCCGGGCGGCGGGCGGGCCGACTGAACGGACCGACCGTCTGAAGCAGACCTGAAATTGAAAAACAACCGATGAAAAAGACGAAGACTCCCGCCAGCGCCGCTCCGCGCGCCACCGCCACGAAGAAGCCCGCCGCCAAGCCCGCCGCCAAACCCGCGGCTGCGCCGGCTCCGGTGCCGGCGCCGAAGCCGGTGGTGGCCGCCAAACCCGCCAAGAAGTCCGGTCCGCAGCCGACCGTGATCCAGGCCAATATCGACGTCAGTTTTGGTAACACCCTCTACATCCGTGGCGAGGGCCCGGGCTTGAACTGGGATCGCGGCCAGCCGCTCGAGTGCCTCACGGACGATCTCTGGTCCTTCACGATCGAGGCCGCCGCGAAGCCGATCATCTTCAAGTTCCTCATCAACGACGAGACGTGGTGCACGGGCGACGACTACGTGGTCGAGCCGGGCAACAAGATCACCCTCGTTCCGACGTTCTGACGCGATGGCGATTCGGAGCGACGGGGCGAGCCCCGTCGCTCACGCCCCATCGGGATTGATTTCGAGCAGTTTTGCACGCACCGCGGTGAGCGCTTCGTCGCCCGCCGCGAGGCGCTGGTGATCCCATTCCTCCGCGCAAACTTCGACCCGCGAGAACGGGCAGGGAAGGTAGAAACGATCCCAGCTCGGCAGGCGCCACGCGCGGCGGAAGCGCAGCCCGACCAAGATCGTCGCCGCGCCGGTTTTGCGGGCGAGCATGATGCCGCCGCCCTTCAGATCGTAACAGGGCCCGCGCGGCCCGTCGGGGGTGATGCCGACATCTTCGCCTTCGCGCAGTTTCTCGGCGAGGCTGTGCAGGGCCTCGCGGCCGAACCGGCTGCTGGAACCGCGCACGGTGTGCAGACCGACGACCTCGAAGAAAGCCGCCAGCCACGCGCCGTCCTTGCTCGCGCTCACGAGGGCGAACACCCGTTTCCCGCGGCGGAAGCGGCGGTAGAGCTCGGCCGCAATGAAAAGCCGGTTGTGCCAGAGCGTGAACACGGCCGCGCCCTCCGCGCGCCCCAGGACGGCGCGGGTCGTGGGATCGGCTTGGATGCGCAACGTTCGGCACCAGCCCCGCACCAACAGCCCGAGCGGCCACAGCAACCAACGCCGCCAGCCGGCGATGGCGTGGACGCGATGGGGGGCGGGCGGGCGGCTCTCGGTCATGTCCAACGTGTACGGGAGCGGCGGGCCGCGCGGCAATGAAACTCGCGGCGCAGCGTGGCATCCGGCGTCGCCGGATGCGCTGCTCGCTTCGCCACCCCCAACGGCGCAGGGCCGCCGCCCGTCGGCGCGTTGATGATGTCTGGACGGTTCGGACACACGCGCCGAATGACCGACGAACCGTCCTAATGCGCCGACCCCGCTACGTGATCAGTCCGTCGAGCGTCGAGGGACGAGTGTCGAGGGCCTGACTGGCGTAGGCTGATCGCAAGTGTCGTCGTACCCTCAACACGTTCGTCGTTGGAATGGCGGGCGTCACCTGACGCTCGTCGGCATTTCCCAGCGTTCAGCTTTTTGCCGCCGGGAGGGGGCCGAGGTGGCGCAGCGCGGCGGTGAACTGCTCGATTGAAAACGGTTTCTGCAGGAAACCGGCGAACGCGGCGGGCTGGTGCCGTTCGGCGATCTCCGCCTCGGAGCAACCGCTCACAAGCAGCGCGGGCAGATCCGGTCGCACCTCGTGGAGCGCGCGAAGGCATTCGAAACCGTCCATGCCGGGCATCGTGAGGTCCACGATTGCACCGTGCAGACCGCCGGCGTGGTGGCGGCAGAGTTCGACTGCGGCTTCGCCGTCGGCCGCAGTCACCACCTCGAATCCGAGTCGCCGGCCCATCCGGAGTGCGAGGCGGCGCACCGCCTCGTCGTCGTCGACCACGAGGAGCACGCGGTGGGGTTGCGGGGCGCTCGCCCCGGCTGGTCCGACCACCGGCTGGGCTGTGGTCCGGGCGAGCGGGAGCAGCACGGTGACGACCGTGCCGAGCCCGCGACGGCTGTCGATGAAGAGGGCGCCGTGGTGCGCGCGGACGATGCTTTGGACGACCGGCAGGCCCAGCCCGCGGCCGGCAAACTTCGTGGAGTAGAACGGATCGAACACGCGCTGGGCGATGACGGTGTCCATGCCGCAACCCGTATCGGCGATCTCGAGCAGCACGAAGGCCTGCGGTTGCGGTTTTTCGGTGATCAGGCTGGCGGCGAGCAGTTCCTCGGAGGCGTGATCGACCCGGCCGGTGCGCAGCTCGACCGTGCCCGGCGGCGCGTGGATCGATTCGGCGGCGTTGGTCACGAGGTTGACGAGGATCTGGCCGATCTGGCCGGAGTCGGCGTCGATCTCCGGCAGGTCCGGTGCGAGGGCCAGTTGGAGCTGGGCGCGGCCGGCGACGGCGGCATGGAGCAACGGTTCCTGTTCACGCACGATCGCGTTAAGGTCGAGGCTGCGGACGGGGAACGGCGTGTGCCCGACGTAGGCGAGCATCTGGTGGGTGAGGCTGGCGGCGAGGCGGGCGGCGCCGATGGCGTCGTCGAGGAGCGGCGCCCTGGGATCGCCCGCGGGCAGATCGGAGCGCGCGAGCTCGATGTTGCCGAGCACGCCGGTGAGCAGGTTGTTGAAGTCGTGGGCGACGCCCCCGGCGAGCACGCCGAGGCTCTCCAGTTTCTGGCTGTGCAGGAGGCGGCGTTCGAGGTCGAGCCGCTCGGCCTCGGCCTGTTTGCGTTCCGAGAGATCGACGTCGATCCGGTAGAGCTCGGGGGTGGCCCCGGGCACGCCGATCACCATGTGGCTGGAGACGACCGACACGAGCGAGCCGTCCTTGCGCTGGAGCTGGCACTCGGCGGGCGGCAGGGCCTGGCTTGTCGCCAAGATCTGGTGCCAGAGGATGCGCGTCTCGTCGCGCAGCGGCGGGGGTACGATCAGGAGGGCGAGGTTGCGGCCCAGCGCCTCGGCGGCGGTGTAGCCGTAGAGGCGCTCGCTGGCCTCGTTCCAGTAGCGCACGGTGCCGTCGGGGGCGCAGCCCTGCACGGCGACGGACGGCATGCGGCCGAGCAGCAGCCGCAGGCGTTCCTCGCTCTGGCGCAGGGCCTCGGCGGCCCGCTCGCGTTCGGCGGCGAGCGCCTTGCGCGCTGAGAGGTCGCGCACCGCGGCGAGGCAACGGCCGGAGGCGCGGTCGGCGGTGAGCACGACCTCGGCCCAGAAGATCCGCCCGGCGGCGGTCCGGGCGCGCCATTCAAAGACCTGCGGGCCATCCGTCGCCGCGCGCGCCATCCAGCGTCGGGCGTCGTCGCCGGAGTAGGGCGGCACGCCCTCGCTGAGCTCGTCGAGTGTGCACCGGCCCAGCGTCTCCGCGTCGTAACCATACATCTGGCACGCGGCGGCGTTGACGCCGAGGATCCGGCCGTCGCCGGCGGCGTGGACGAAGATCGCCTCGCCGAGGGCGTCGCACACCTCGCGCCAGTCGAACGCGGCCGCGCTCGGCGGGAACGCCTCGAGGCGTTGGGCCGGACCGGTGGACGCGGGCGGATTGATCGGGTTCATGGTGCGCGCCCTCGCTGGACAGGAGGTTGGTGGCACCGGTTCCGGACGGGCTGCGCAGGGTTCGGGGCGCACTCCCCGTGACGCCAGACTGCGCTGGCCGGCGATCGGCACGCGGGAGGGGTGGAGGCCCGGATTTGCACGGGGCGGGGAGGCAACGAACCGTCATGAGGAGAGTCTTACCGTTGGACCGGGGCAAGCGTGTTTCCGCCCGGCGGCGCCGGGGATCCGAATGGTGCGAGGCGTCTGGGCCCGGGTGCCGGTGCGCAGGAATCGTTCTGGCGATGGCAACGAGCAACCCCGCGGTGGCGCGCTCCGGTCGCGCGTCGGGGGTTGCATCTTGGGTGCATCTCGTGGATTCGGGGCACTGGATGGCTTGCGGCGGTGTGCTTCGCGCGCAGCGTTCTGGCGCCATGGTCCGAACTTACGCCACGCTTGGGTGCCGCCGCCGATGACTGCGTTTGTTCCTCCCGGCGATTGTCCGACCTGCGGCGAATCGGTGCCGGCGGGCGCCAAGGCGTGCCCGCATTGCGGCGCCGACGAGCGGACGGGTTGGAGCGAGGAGACCTACCTCGACGGCGTCGACCTGCCGGAGGACGAGGAGGGCAGCGAGTACCGGCGTTCGCCGGAGCGGGAGGCGGGCGGCGCTCTGCCGCGCGGCGGCCGGGCGTGGCTCGCGTTCGGGTTGGTGGTGCTCCTCGTCCTCATCCTCAGCGGTGCCTGGTGGCTGCTGTGAGCGGGGGGCGCTCGTCTGTCGCGTACCATCGCAGGCAGGTCGCTCCGCGCCGCCCTCGCCACTCTTGTTCCGCCCCGGGCGGCCCGGGCGCGCCGCGCGATGTACATTTTCGTGGTACGACCGTATCACGAAAATGTACGGTTGCGTTCCGGAGATGAATACGAGAAGTTGGCGCCATGGCTGGTTCACTGCGGATGGTGGTCTGTCTGGCTGCTGCTGGTGGCGAATTGTCCGGCACCGCCGTGCGTTTCCTGTGGGAGCGACTCTCCCGGCGGGGGCGCCTCGGTCGGAGCCTTGAGCGTCTCGAAGAAACGGGGAAGATCCGCCTGGTCGGCGCGGGGCACCTCGATCAGCGAATCCTGCGCCTCACGGAGGACGGGCGCCGCGCCGCGCAGGGAGGCATCGATCCTCCCTCCTGTTGGTCGCGCCCCTGGGATCGGCGCTGGCGTATTGTCGCCTTCGACATCCCCGAGGCCTCCGCGGCCCTGCGGACCCGCCTGAGGCGGCGCCTGCACGAGTTTCGCTTTGGTTGGCTGCAGAATAGTGTTTGGCTATCGCCCGACCCCATCGATGAGTTCCGCGCGAAGTTGCATGAGAAGACGACGTTCCCGGATAGCCTTACTTTCCTTGAGGCGTCGCCTGTCGGCGGGGAGAGCAACGACGCCATGGTCTCGGCCGCTTGGGACTTTCCGGTGTTGGCGAAAGGCTACGCCGACTATCTCGAAATCCTGCGGCTGCGTCCTGGCAGCCGACGCCCCTTCGAAAGTTGGGTGAATTGGTTGCGGCTCGAGCAGCGTGGATGGAGGCGGATCGTGCGACTGGACCCGTTCCTGCCGCGGGAGCTCCTCCCCGCGGGGTACCGTGGCGAACAGGTCTGGGCGGCACGGCAGGAGGCCTTCGGAGAGTTCGGCGCCGCGCTCACGAAAGCGACCGCCACCTGAGTGCTACTTTTGAAACGTACATTCTGATGATACGGTCGGATCACAGAAATGTACGGTTCCAGAGCGTAAGGGCGGAATCGGCGGGCACTTAGGTCGCCGACGGCGGGGGTGGGGTGAGCCCGAACTCGGTGGCGGCGAGGGTGGGGAGGTCGGGGTGGATCGAGGTGGCGCCGGCGGCGCGGAGCTCGGCGGCGGTGTGCGTGCCGGTGGTGACGCAGAGGCACGGGAAACCGGCGTTGGCGGCGGTGGCGAGGTCGAAGGGCGAGTCGCCGATGAGACAGGTCGTGGCGGCGTTGGCGCCGAGGCGGCGGAGGGCTTCGGCGGTGAACTCGGGCGCGGGCTTGCGCCACGGGCAGTCGCGGGCTCCGAGGATGAGGTCGAGCTGCGGCGCAAGGCCGAGGTGCGCGAGGATGGCGCGGGCGTGGTCGCCGATCTTGTTGGTGAGCACGCCGGTCTGCACGCCGCGTGCCCGAAGGGCGGAGACAAGTTCGCGGCCGCCGGGGTAGAGGGTGGGATCCTCGAGCTGGATCGTCTCGGCGTAGGCGACGTGGATCCGACAGGCCTCGGCGACGAGCGACTCGGGCACGAAATGCGCCATGGCTTTCTCGAGACCGCCGCCGACGGCCCGGCGCACCTGCTCGGCGGTCGGCGCGGTGTAGCCGAACTGGGGGAGGGTGTGGCAGTAGGCGCGGTGGATCGTCGTGAAGGCGTCGACGAGCGTGCCATCGAGGTCGAAGAGGACGGTGCGGAACGGGAGCATGCGCATCCGGAGTTCGCGGAAAGGGGCGCTTCGGCGCAACCGCGAAGGCGGGGCGACTCCGCAGCACTGGTGCTACGCGGATCGCGATGGCCGGCATGGGAGCGAGTGTTGGCGCCCTTTCGCTGGGTCCGGGGCGGTAGGGCGGGGCGTAAGGCCTGCCCCATCACGCGGAAGCAAGTCAGCGACGATTGGGCGAGGTCGGTCTTCCCGGTGCTGCGCCGGCCCCCCCCGAGTATAGGAGTAGGGCGGCCCGGGGAATGGGTCCGGTGCGGCGAAGCGCCACGGGTTTTTCATCGCAACCCCGCGGCTACGTGGCAGCTTCGGCCCCGCGCGCCATGTCAAACCCGTCCGCCACTGCCGCCACCCTGCAGGTCGAGGAGACGGGGGACCTGTGTCGTCTGACGTTGGGCGGCCGGTGGGATGGCGGCGCGGCCCGGCCGCGTTGGACGCCGCCGACCGGCGGAGGCATCCGGCGGGTCCAAATTGTGGTGACAGAGCTGGAGCGGTGGGACGGATCGCTGGTGCTTTTCCTCGGTGAGGTGCGGCGGGCGTGCGAGCAGCGCGGCTGGGCGTTGGCCGCGCAGGGGCTGCCGGCCGGCATCCCGCCGGCGTTGGTGCAGTTCCAGCCCGGTGCAGCCCGCGCGAAGGCGGCCGGCTGGCCGTGGCTTGAGCAGCTGGGCCTGACGACACGACTGGTGGTCGCTGACGCCCTGGACCTCGCGCGGTTCATGGGCAACTGCACGATCGCCGCGGGGCAGGTGTTGCGGCGTCCGTCGCGGTTCCGCTGGGCCGACTGCCTCGTGCAGATGCAGCAATGCGGCGCGCATGGCCTGCCGATCGTGGGCTTGGTCAGTTTCCTCGTCGGCGTGATCATCGCGTACCAGTCGGCGGTGCTGTTGCGGCAGTTCGGCGCCGACATCTACGTGGCGGACCTGATCGGCATCGGCGTGGTGCGCGAGATGGGGCCGATGATGGCGGCGGTGGTGCTGGCCGGGCGCACGGGCGCGGCGTTCGCCGCGGAGATCGGCAACATGAAGGCCAACGAGGAGATCGACGCCCTGGAGACGCTCGGCCTGAGCCCGGTGCAATTTCTGGTGCTGCCGCGGCTGGTGGCGCTGCAGCTGATGATGCCGTTGCTCGCCCTCTACGCCAACGCCCTCGGGATCCTCGGCGGCATGAGCATCGCCTGGGTCGTGCTCGATCTGCCGCCGATCACCTACTGGATGGAGACCAAGAGCGTGCTCGACCTCTCCGATCTCTCGACGGGCCTGATCAAGAGCGTGGCGTTCGGCGGGCTCATCGGCTTCGCGGGCTGCCTACGCGGCCTGCAGGCGGAGCGCAGCGCCTCCGGGGTCGGCAAGGCCGCGACCTCGGCCGTGGTCACCGGCATCCTGTGTATCATCCTCGCGGACGCCGTGTTCGCGGTCGTGTTCAACATCCTCGGGGTCTGAGCCGCGCGCCATGTCGATCCCCAGCGAAACCGCCATCGAAGTGCAGGGGCTGGAGTGCCGCCAGGGCGAGCGCACGATCCTGCGTGACGTGACATTTTCGGTACGGCGCGGCGAGCTGTTCTTCGTCATCGGCGGCAGCGGCTGCGGCAAGAGCACGCTGCTCAAGCACCTGATCGGCCTGCTCCCGGTCGCCGCCGGCCGCATCGCCTATTTCGGGAGCGACTTCACGGCGGCGGGCGCGGCCGAGCGGCGCGCCATGCAGCAGCGTTTCGGCGTGTCCTACCAGTACGGTGCGCTCTGGAGCTCGATGACGCTCGCCGAGAACGTGGCGTTGCCGCTCCAGGAATACACCAAGCTCTCCGCGGCGGAGCAGCGCGAGATCGTGCGCTGGAAACTGGCGCAGGTCGGCCTGGCGGGCTGCGAGGACCAGTTCCCGTCCGAGATCAGCGGCGGCATGCGCAAACGCGCCGCCATCGCCCGCGCCCTCGCGCTCGACCCGCCGATCCTGTTCTTCGACGAGCCGGCCGCCGGCCTCGATCCCATCACCTCGCGCTCCCTCGACCGGCTCATCCTCGAGATCCGCGACAACCTCCACACCACCATGGTCATCGTCTCGCACGAACTGCCGAGCATCCTCGGCATCGCCGACCGCGCGATTCTCCTGCATCGCGACGTGCAGGGTATCCTCGCGGACGGTCCGCCCCGCCGGCTGCTCGCCGAGTCGACCGACCCGCGGGTGCGCGAATTCCTCGCCCCCGAAGACGTTGTCTCCGCTGTCCATCAACCGTGAAAACCAAACTCAGTCCCACGCTCATCGGCGCGTTCGTGCTCGGCGGCGGCGCCCTGTTGCTGGTCGCCGTGCTGGCGTTCGGCGGTTCGTCGCTCTTCAACAAGCCGCAGCGCTTCGCGGTGTTCTTCGACGAGTCCGTGCACGGGCTCGATGCCGGTGCGCCCGTGAAGCTGCGCGGCGTGCGGGTGGGCCGCGTGGCCGACATCGTCGTGCGGTTCGATCCCGCGAACCACAACTCCGCGGTCGAGGTCGTCTGCGAGGTGACGCGCAACGTCCTGGTCGGCCCCGACGGCGATCGTGTTGATTTCTCGGAGTCGGGCCGGATCGACCTCCTAGTGAAGGATGGACTGCGCGCCGAGCTGGCGGTGCAAGGCCTGGCGACCGGCCTGCTCTATGTGGAACTCGGTTTCGACGAGGAGCAGAAGTACCCGTTGCCCGCCAAGCTGCCGCAGGCCGACATGCCGGTGGTGCCGGCGGTCCCCTCGGCCATCGCGGAGTTCACGGCGAGCATCACCGACTTGTTGGCGAAGCTGCGACAAGTCGACTACGCGGGCATTTCGACCGACCTGAAGGCCCTGCTCGTGAGCGCGCGCACGAAGGTCGATGCGCTCCAGCTTCAGCCCGCGGTCGACGAAGTGCAGGCCGCCGCGTCCGCCGTGCGCGTGCTGGCGAGCGATCCGAAGATCGGCGAGGCCTTCGCCAATGTGAACCGCACGCTGACCGCGCTCCACACGACGATCGGGCATCTCGACGAGCAGGTGGTGCCGGCGGGTGAGGCGTTGCAGAAAACGCTCGCCGAAGCCCGCAGCGCGATGGCGCAGCTCAACGCCGCCGCGGTGTCCGTGCGCACCTTTACCGGGCCGCAGACCGGGCTCGGCGAAGAGGCGGTGCGCACGCTCCAGCGGGTGGGCGACGCCGCGGAGGCGATGCAGCGCCTCGTCGATTTCCTCGAGCGCAATCCCAAGGCTCTGCTGACCGGCCGGCCCGCGCCGGAGGCGGCCCAACGTCCGTGACTCTTCGCAACGCCATGAACCACTCTCGTCTCTTCCTGCGTCCTTTCGGTCTCGCGCTGGTGCTCTCGTTGGCGGCCGGCTGTTCGTCGTTTCTTGAGCCGAAGGCGGACCCGACGCGTTTCTACCTGCTTTCGGCGCCGGCCGGAGTCGTGACCGTCGCTGATTCGACTCAAGGTGTATCGCTGGGATTGTGCCGCATTGAGCTGCCGGCCTATCTCCGCACACCAGCGGTGGTGCTGCGGCCTGGTGGCACCGAGGTGCGGCACGCGCCCGCGGCGCGCTGGGCCGAACCGTTGGACCAAGGCATCGCCCGCGTGCTGTCCGAAGCGCTACGAGCCCAGCCGGGAGTCGGATCGGTCGTCGCCTATCCCGCGCCGCGGGCGGTGACGCCGGCGTACGAGATCTCCGTCGCGGTGCAGGCGTGCGAGGTCGTTGGGGCGCCGGGCGGACAACAGGCGCGGTTTGCGGCGACCTGGGAGATCCGCTCCACGGCGGACGGTGGCAGGCTGGTGGCGAGGGGGGCTTTCGAAATCAAACCGCCGGACCGCACGGCGGGGGACATGGCCGACCTCACGACGGGCTTGGGCGGAGCGGTCGCCGATCTCGGGCGCGTGTTGGCGGAGGCGCTGCCGAAATAGCGCCCAGAGGGCAGGGACAGGGGGCCTCCGCACCTGTTGGCCTGTTTCGCGCATTTCTTGGTCCGTACATCATCCCTCTTGCCAATCGGGAGCTGCTCCGGTGTCCTGCCCGGCTCCGGTGCGTGTGCGCCACGGCGATCTTCGCCGAAGCGGACGCCTGCCGCTTCAATTCCTTCCAGTAAACTAACCTCCTCGGAGTAATACTATGGCAGTCAAAGTTGCTATCAATGGTTTCGGCCGTATCGGCCGCCTCGTGTTCCGCGCCCTCGTTGAGCAGGGCCTCCTCGGTACGACCTTCGACGTCGTCGCCGTCGGCGACATCGTCCCGGCCGACAATCTGGCCTACCTGCTGAAGTACGACTCCACGCAGGGTAAGTTCAACGGCACCGTTTCGTCCAAGAAGTCCGCCGCCGACAAGGCCGAGGACGACGTCCTCGTGGTCAACGGCAAGGACATCCTCGTCGTCAGCGCCAAGTCCCCGGCCGAGTTGCCGTGGGCGAAGCTCGGCGTCCAAGTCGTCATCGAGTCCACCGGTCTCTTCACCGATGCCGAGAAGGCCAAGGGCCACATCACCGCCGGCGCCAAGAAGGTCATCATCTCCGCTCCGGCCAAGGGTGAGGACATCACCGTGGTGCTCGGCGTCAACGACGACAAGATCGACTACGCCAACCACAACATCATCTCGAACGCGTCCTGCACGACCAACTGCTTGGCCCCGGTCGTCCACGTGCTCCTGAAGGAAGGTTTCGGCATCGCCGAAGGTCTCATGACCACGGTGCACGCCTACACCGCCACCCAGAAGACCGTCGATGGCCCGTCCAAGAAGGACTGGAAGGGTGGCCGTACCGCCGCTCAGAACATCATCCCGTCCTCGACCGGCGCCGCCAAGGCCGTCGCGCTCGTGTGCCCGGAAGTCAAGGGCAAGCTCACCGGCATGGCCCTGCGCGTCCCGGTCCCGACCGTCTCGGTCGTCGACCTGACCTTCAAGACCACCAAGGACACCTCGCTCGCCGAGATCAAGGCCGCCCTCAAGAAGGCGTCCGAGACCTACCTCGACGGCATCCTCGGGTACACCGAGGACGAAGTCGTCTCCACGGACTTCATCCACGACAAGCGCTCCTCGATCTTCGACGCCGGCTCCTCGATCGAGCTCAACAAGAACTTCTTCAAGCTCATCAGCTGGTACGACAACGAGTGGGGCTATTCCAACCGCGTCGTCGAGTTGACCAAGAAGATCGCCGCGAAGCTCTGAGCTTCCTAGCTCTTCAGTAAGTCGCTACGTTTTCGCGAAGGGCTGAAAGCTGACTCGACTCAGCATTCAGCCCTTCTGTCTTTTGTTTCAGCTGCCCGTTCCGTCCGCCTGCTCCGTCGTTTTTCCCGTCCGCACTCCCTCCGTTTTATGGCCAAGTTCAAATCCATCCGCGACCTCAATCTCGCCGGCAAACGCGTCTTTATCCGCGTGGACTTCAATGTCCCGCAGGACAAGACCACTGGTGCCATCACCAACAACGCCCGCATTGTTGCCGCCCTCCCCACCATCAAGTACGCCCTCGACAAGGGCGCTTCCGTCATCCTTGCCAGCCACCTCGGCCGCCCGGATGGCAAGGTCATCGCGAAATTTTCGCTCCAGCCGATCGCCGACGAGCTCTCCAAGCTCCTTGAGTTGCCCGTGACGTTCCTGCCCGACTGCGTCGGCGCCGCCACCGAGGCCGCCTGCGCCGCCCTCAAGCCCGGCCAGGTCGTCCTGCTCGAGAACCTCCGCTTCCACATCGAGGAAGAAGGCAAGGTGAAGGAAAAGCAGGCCGATGGCACCGAGAAGTCCATCAAGGCCGATCCGGCCGCTATCGCCGCCTTCCGGGCCTCGCTCACCAAGCTCGCCGACGTCTACGTCAACGACGCCTTCGGCACCGCGCACCGCGCGCATAGCTCGATGGTCGGTGTCGCCCTCTCCGAGAAGGCCGCCGGCTTCCTCATGGAAGCTGAGCTGACTGCCTTCGCGAAGGTGCTCGATCACCCGCAGCGCCCGTTGCTGGCGATCCTTGGCGGCGCCAAGATCGCCGACAAGATCCCCCTCATCAAGCACCTCCTCGATACCGCCGATACGATCATCATCGGTGGCGGCATGAGCTATACCTTCAAGAAGGTGCTGCTCGACATGCATATTGGGGACAGCCTCTTCGATGTCGAAGGCGCCAAGCTCGTACGCGAGCTCATGGCCAAGGCGAAGTCCCGCGGTGTGCGTATCTTGCTGCCCATCGATCATGTTTGCGGCAACGCTTTCCCGAAAACCCCCGACACCCCGGTCGAAATCGAGCTTGATCACGACACCCCCGGTATTCCCGACGGTTGGATGGGGCTCGATGTCGGCCCGCAGACACGTGCGATGTACCGCGAGGCGATCATGGCCGCCAAGACCATCATTTGGAACGGGCCTCCCGGCGTGTTCGAGGATGAGCGCTTCGCCGCCGGTACAAAGGCGATGTCCGACGCCATCGCGCTGGCCACGGTCAACGGCGCAGTCACCGTCGTGGGCGGCGGCGACACCGCCACCGCGGCCAAGAAGTTCAAGGTCGCCAAGGTCGTCACCCACTGCTCGACCGGCGGCGGCGCCAGTCTCGAGCTCCTCGAAGGCAAGGTCCTCCCCGGCGTGGCCGCCCTCGAAACCTGATCCCGAAGAATCGAGGAGCGAGAAGCGGGAAGCTAGAATCGCTGCCCCACCGCTCTTCGGTTCGCTCCGAATTCTAGCTCCTCAATTCTCACTCCTCTCTTCTTTTCACAATGGCTCGCAAAATCCTCATCGCAGGTAACTGGAAGATGAACAAGACGGCCTCCGAAGGCGCCGACCTGGCCAAGGCCATCGTCGCTGCCGCCGGCAAGTCCACCGCCGTCGAGATCGTCATCTGCCCGACCTTCACCTCCCTCGAGTCCGTCTCGAAGGTGCTCGAAGGTTCCGACATCAAGCTCGGTGCGCAGAATATGCACGCCGCGGCCTCCGGCGCCTTCACCGGCGAGATCTCGGCCGGAATGCTTCGCGCCCTCTTCTGCTCTTATGTGATCCTCGGACACAGCGAGCGCCGCAGCTACTTCGGCGAGACCGACGCCATTGTGAACGGCAAGGTCGTCGCCGCGCTCAAGGCCCAGCTCAAGCCCATCCTCTGCGTCGGCGAGACCCTCGCCGAGCGCGAAGGCGGCAAGGCCTTCGACGTCGTCAGCACCCAAACCGTCGCCGGTCTGGAAGGCGTCGCCAAGGAGCAGATCGCCGACGTGGTGATCGCCTACGAACCCGTCTGGGCCATCGGCACCGGCAAGGTCGCCACGACCGAGCAGGCGCAGGAAGTCCACGCGTTCATCCGCAAGCTCCTGGTCGAGAAGTACGGCGAGGCCGCCCAGCGCGTCCGCATCCTCTACGGCGGTTCGATGAAGCCCGACAACGCCCCCGAGCTCCTCAAGCAGCCCGACATCGACGGCGGCCTGATCGGCGGCGCGGCCCTCCAGGCCCCGTCGTTCCTCGAGCTCGTAAAAGCCGGCGCCACCGCCAAGGCCTGAGCGAGTCGCCCGCAACGAAATTCAGCCGCGGTGCCGAGCGATCGGCCCGCGGCTTTTTGTTGCCCTTCGCCGAGGATCGCTGCGGCGGAGGAAATTTCCCGCCTGTGGTTTTGACGCCGGGCGGGGAGGGCGTCATCGATTTCGCATGCCAGCCACTACGCCTCGCGCGACCCGCGCCCCCTACTGGCAGCGGTTGTGGCGCCGGCCGGTCTTCAAGCGCGGGTTCTACGAGGTGCTCGGGCTGCTCCTCTGGCGTCAGCCCGGCCTGCAGATGCTCAATTGCGGCTACAGCGAGCCGGGCTTCACCATGCCCGAGGCGCCCGCCGATCTCGCGGCCGAGCGTCTCGGCTGCCAGCTCTACCACCGGCTGGTGCGGGATGTGGTCCTGCACGACCGTGAGGTGGTGGAGATCGGTTGTGGCCGCGGCGGCGGAGCGCGTTTCCTCGCTCACACGACACAGCCGCGATCCTATCTGGCGACCGATGCGTCGCGTTTGCTCATTCTCGGCAACCGGCGTCGCCCCGTGCCCCGGGTGCGCTTTGCCGCGGCGGCCGCCACGGCATTGCCGCTGTTGGCGGCCGGTTGCGATGTGTTGCTCGGCGTGGAAGCGATCCATCCGCTCCCGGACAAGGGCGCGCTCCTGACGGAGGCGGCGCGTGTGCTGCGCCCGGGCGGCGTGCTTCTGCTCGCGGACTTCTTCTACACCCGCGAAACCTCGCCGCATTCGGTCGCCGGCTTCCACGCGCTCCTTCGTGCCGGCGCCCTGTCTCTCGTCGCCGAAGAGGATTGGACGCAGCAGGCGGTCGCCGCGCTTGCCGAGGACTCGCCCCGGCGCCTCGCCACCATCGCCGGCCTGCCGCGGCCGTTGCGGCGGCCCGCGCTTTCCTTTGCGGGGACCACGGAAAGTCCGCTCTACCGCCAGCTCGGCAACGGTCAGGCGCGGTACCTGTTCTTCAGGCTGCAGAAGGTCGGTTGAACGACCGGCGCCACGTCAACGGTGCCGCTCGTTGTTCGGACGGGTGCCGCGGGCGAGTCCGCAGGAGGCTCGGCCCCGGAATAGTCGGGCTTCAGCTGCCGCGGTGCAGGAGCGACTCGACGAGGGCGCGGAGGAAGGCCGTGTCACCGGTGAGCTTGGACAGCTCGGCGAGCGCCTCAGCGGTGGACGCGGCGGCACGTTCGCGCGCGCCCTCGAGGCCGAGCACGCGGACCATCGTGGCTTTCTCGGATTTCGCGTCCTTGCCGGCGGTTTTGCCGAGCGCAGCGGAGGTGGCGGTGGTGTCGAGCACGTCGTCGATCGTCTGGAAGGCAAGGCCGACGGCGCGGCCGAGGCGGCGCAGCGTGGCGAGTTGGGTCTCGTCGGCGCCGCCGATCAGCCCGCCGAGCGCGAGACTGCAGGCGATCATCGCGGCGGTCTTGCCGTTGTGGATGAACTCGACCTGGCCGCGCGTGGCGGGCGTCTGCTCGCACTCGAGGTCCTCCATCTGGCCGCCGATGAGTTCGGTGCTGCCGGCGGCCTGGCCGAGTTCGCGCACGAGCGCGGCGGCCAGGGTGGGGCGGTCGGCGTAGTGCGTGGCGAGGAGGGTGAAGGCGTGGGTGAGCAGCGCATCGCCGGCGAGGATGGCGGTGGGCTCGTCGAAGGCCTTGTGGCAGGTGGGGCGGCCGCGGCGCAGGTCGTCGTTGTCGAGCGCGGGCAGATCGTCGTGGACAAGCGAGTACGTGTGCACGCACTCGATGGCGACGGCGGCCGCGGCGGCGTCGGCGCGGCCGCCGAAGAGGTCGGCGGCGGCGAGGACGAGCACGGGGCGGATGCGTTTGCCGCCGGCCTCGAGGCTGTAGCGCATCGCGGAGTGGAGGCGCGACGGGCGTGTTTGAGCGGCGGGCACGAAGCGGTCGAGCGCCTGCTCGGCTTCAAGGCGCAGTTGCGTGAGTTGGGCGGCGAAATCCATGGTGCGGCGGGAGCGGTGGCCTGTGGACGGCTCAGCGGAGCGGATTAACCGCAAAGAACGCGCAGAACGCAAAGCGGGTTTTGGGGCGGAGCCGGGATGGTGAGGGCTGCGCTTCGCGGCGGCGGTCGATCGCGACGGAGCGGGCCGATCCGGGTGGGAGTGGTTGTGAGGCGATGCAGGCGGGAGCGGCGGCCCGTCCTCGATTGGTTCGGACGGGAGTCTGGGGCGAAAGGGAGGATCGCGCACAAACATCATGTCATCCAATAGTTGACATGATCGGGTGGCGTCCCCGCCCATGTCCGGGGGAGACATGGGCCCGTGGTCTCGGACTGTTGCGCTCTGCCCATGGGACGGTGGCGCCGCACTTGGCCGTTGATGGAGGGGAAATGTGCCGTTTGTCTCGGGCAGAATGTTCGCCAATCCCATCGTCCAACGCGCCCGGGAGCACATCCGCGCTCTCCACGCCTACGTGCCGGGCCTGCAGCCGCAGGAGCCGGGCTGGATCAAGCTCAACACCAACGAAAACGCCTACCCGCCGAGCCCGCGCGTGGTTGAGGCGTTGCGCCGCGAGATCGGCGTGGACGGGGCGTCGTTGCGGCTTTACCCGAACCCGACCAGCGCGCCGTTGCGCGCGGCGGTGGCGAAGCGGCATGGGCTGGCGGCGGCGAACGTCTGCATCGGCAACGGCGGCGACGACATCCTCAATCTGCTCGTGCGCGTGTTCTGCGGACCCGAGGTCGCGGGCGCGTGGACGGTGCCGAGCTACTCGCTTTATCCGGTGCTGATCGGCATCGAGGGCGCGCCGGTGCAGGCGGTCGAGTTCACCCGCGAGCTGCGCCTGCCGGTCGAGGCGCTCGTGGGCTCGGACGCGCCGATCCTGTTTCTGACGACGCCGAACGCGCCGACAGGCGTGGGCTTTGCCGAGGAGGATTTGCGCGCCGTGATCGGCGGCTTCCGCGGGTTGGTCGTGGCCGACGAGACCTATGCGCCCTTCGCCGACTCGGCCATCGCCGGTTGGGTGCGCGAGTACCCGAATCTCTGCGTGACGCGCTCCTTCTCGAAGGCGTATTGCCTGGCCGGGCAACGTATCGGCTATGCACTCGCGCATCCCGAGGTGATCGACCTGCTCGACCGCGTGCGCGACAGCTACAACGTCTCGCGCCTCGCCCAGACGGCGGCGCTGGCGGCGTTCGAGGATGTGGCGTACTACGACGGGCTCGTGGCGAAGATCCGCGCCACGCGGGACCGGTTCCGCAGCGAACTGACCGAGCGGCGCGGTTGGTTCGTCTATCCGACGCAGACCAATTTCGTTTTCGCCGAGCCGCGCGATGCCGCCGGTCGCACCGGCCCCGAGGTCGCGAAGGCGTTCTACGATTTCCTCTGCGCGAACAAGATCCTCGTGCGCTGTTTCCCGAGTCATCCCTTGACCCGCAATTTTGCGCGAATCAGCATCGGCACCGACGAGGAGATGAACATCCTCCTCAACACCATCGACACATGGCTCCGAAACGCACCGCCACCGTCCAGCGCCGCACCCGCGAAACCGACATCGAGCTGACGCTCACCGTCGACGGCACGGGCGAGTCGACGATCGAGACCGGGATCCCGTTCTTCGATCACATGCTCACCTTGTTCGCGCGTCACGGGTCGTTCGACCTGCAGGTGCGCGCGAAGGGCGACATCGAGGTCGATTATCACCACACCGTCGAGGACGTGGGCATCGTGCTCGGGCAGGCCTTCGCGGAAGCGCTCGGCGACAAGGCGGGCATCCGCCGTTACGGCTTCTTCCTCCTGCCGATGGACGAGACCATGGCGCGCGTGGTCGTCGACCTGAGCGGCCGCGCCGTGCTGGTCTACCGGGCCGAGTGCGCGCATCCGTTCATTCGGGATTTCAACCTGATCCTCGTGAAGGAGTTCTTCCGGTCGTTCACCAATGCGATCGGGGCCAATGTGCACGCGACAATCGAATACGGCGAGGAACCTCACCATATCGCCGAGGCGCTCTTCAAGGGCCTGGGCCGCGCGCTTGACGTGTGCTGCCAGATCGACCCGCGCCACGCCGGCAAGGTGCCGAGCACCAAGGGCAGCCTGAAGGGTTGATTCCGCTCCCTTTGCGCCATCGCGCAGGGCGCCTTCGGGCGCCCTTTGTGTTTTTCGGGACTGGAACGCAGCGGGCGTTGGGTCGTTTCCCAGTTTCGGGTTGCGCCGTGGCGGCGCGGCCCGAAAACACCTGTCTGGCTCAGGCGTTCGGCGCCCCTCTTTCTTCCACATGAATCCGCAATCCGCAGTCCGCGATCCGCAGTCTTCCGCCGTCCGTCCGCGGCTGGCGCTGCTGAATTACGGCATGGGCAATCTCCGCAGCGTGGCCAAGGCCTTCGAGGTTTCCGGGGCCGAGGTCCATGTGGTCGGGAAACCCGACGACATCGGTGCGGCGGACGGACTGGTGCTGCCGGGGGTGGGGGCGTTGCCGGACTGCGTCGAGGCGCTCAAGGCCACCGGGCTCGGCGAGGCGGTGCGGCGTTGGATCGCGGAGGATCGGCCGTTTTTTGGCATCTGTCTGGGCATGCAGGCGTTGTTCGACGCTTCCGAGGAGGGGGCTTGCCGCGGACTCGGAATCTTCCCGGGCTCGGTGAAACGCTTCCGGTTGCCGCCCGAGTTCAAGGTGCCGCACATGGGCTGGAACCCGGTGAGTTTCCGGCAGGCGGGTTCGCCGCTGGCGGCCGGGCTGCGGATCGAGGGCGAACCGTTCTACTTCGTGCACAGCTATCACTGTGTGCCGGCCGAACGCGAGTTGGTCTTTGGCGAGTGCGATTATGCCGGGGCGTTTGTGGCGGCGATCCAGCGGGGACGAGCCGTGGCGACGCAGTTCCATCCCGAGAAAAGCCAGGCCGCCGGCCTGCGTCTGTACCGCAACTTCGTCGACCTCTGCCGGGTCGCTTCCTGATCGGCCGCGGGCTTCGGTCGGGTGGGGCGGCCGCCAGCAGCCGCGCTCTTTCCGCGCCGCGGTGCCGCGGTGGTATCTAAATTCGGGAGTGACGGTTTTGTCCGCTTTGCAAAAGCGCTTCGGACGTGTTCTCTCATTCCACCATGCCGACCGAAGCTACCCTCCGACTCGAAGACAAAGAATTTAAACTGCCCATCATCGTCGGCACCGAAGGCGAGAAGGCCATCGACTGCCGCAACCTCCGCGCGAACACGGGGCACATCACGTTCGACGAAGGCTACGGCAACACCGGCTCCTGCGAGAGCGAGGTGACGTTCATCGACGGTGAAGTGGGCATTCTCCGCTACCGTGGCTACCCGATCGAGCAGCTCGCCGAGAAGAGCGACTTTGTCGAGACCGCCTATCTGGTCATGCACGGCGAGTTGCCGAGCCCCGGCCAGCGCCAGCGCTTCTCCTCGTACCTGCGGGAGAATTCCGACCTCCATCGGGGCCTCTACCGCCTGCTGGAGGAGTTCCCGTCGGATTCGCACCCGATGGCCGTGCTCTCCGCGGCGATAAACGCGCTGGGCTGCTATTACCCGCACCTCTCGACCAACAACCACGAGCAGGACCTCAAGAACTACGAGGAGGCCTCGGCCCTCGCTGTCTCCAAAGTCCGGACGCTCACCGCCATGTCCTATCGCCTGAGCAAGGGTCTGGCGCTGGTGCATCCGAAACGCAACCTCACCTACTGCGAGAACTTTCTCCACATGATGTTCTCGGAGCCGTACCACGATTTCATCCCGGAGCCCGAGGTCGTGAAGGCGCTCAACCTCATCCTCCTCCTCCACGCCGACCATGAGCAGAACTGCAGCACTTCGACGGTGCGCATGGTCGCGTCCTCCGGAGCGAATCTCTTCGCCTCCATCTCGGCCGGCATCTCCGCCCTCTGGGGCCCGCTCCACGGCGGCGCCAACATGGCGGTGATCGAGATGCTGGAGCAGATCCACGCCACCGGCGACGACGGCTCGCGCTTCATCGAGGCCGCCAAGAACGGCAAGGCCCGCCTCATGGGCTTCGGCCACCGCGTCTACAAGAACTACGACCCGCGTGCGAAGATCATCGGCCGCGCCTGCGACAACGTGCTCACCAAGCTCGGCCGCAAGGACCCGCTGCTCGACATCGCCCGCCACCTCGAGCAGGCCGCCCTGAAGGACCCGTACTTCGTCGAGCGCAAGCTGTATCCGAACGTCGACTTCTACAGCGGCATCATCATGCGCGCGATCGGCATCCCGCTGAACATGTTCACCGTGATGTTCGCCATCGGCCGCATGCCGGGCTGGATCGCCAACTGGAAGGAGGTCGCCTCGACCTCGAAGGCGCGCATCTACCGTCCGCGGCAGATCTACACCGGCGCGGTCAAGCGCGACTACGTGGCGCCCAACCTCCGCTAGCGGTCAGGCGGCCTGTACTCAGACAGGAATGGCGGCGGTGGCCTGCGGGCTGTCGCCGCTTTTTTATGCCTGGGGGCAGCGCTGGATGCCGCACCGGCGCATCCGCAGGAACGATGCAACGTGCCGGCTCGCGGCGGTTGCGGCGGGCGTGTATCCGCAGATCGGGAGCGATTATCGCGATGGCGGGTCCCCGTAGGCCCCCCCGCGCCAAAATGGTGGTTTTCCGTCGGGGCCTTCGTGTTCGAGTGGGGGTCGACGCCTCGGGCGAAACGGGCGCGGCCAGGGGGTTTCGCAGCGAGAAAAGATCGTGGATCGCGTCCCGGCAGGCCCGGTTTCCGCATGCCGCGGGGCGTTGCGCTGAACCTTGAGAAATTTTCACGCCCCCGCGCCGAGAAACCTATTGACGGTTTTTTCGGCTAAACCCATATGTTGTGCCTTCGCTGACGGCCATCCACAACCTGTAGTGGTGAGCAACCGGTAAATAACTCGAAATAACTTTGTGTGGCCAAACCTCGTGGACTGTCGTTTTTCGGCCCGTCTGATCGCCTTTTTCCCGCCCAATCCCTGCTGCCTGCCATGACCGCCTCCCGCACCAATCCTTTCGGCC
>JAHFTC010000154.1 GCA_023269585.1 Opitutaceae bacterium | reverse complement strand
CTCGGGCAGGCCAAGCTGTTCGAAGGTGAGGATACGCGAGGGGATCTGGCGCAGTACGGCTGCCATGCCCCAGTGGTTGTGGAGGTAGTTGCAGCGGAACCGGGCGAGGCCGGGAATCTCGTAGGCGAAGTCGAGGTCGCTGTGTTCCTCGAAATGCTTCCAGCGCCGGTTCGGGCAGATCTCGCGCAGGAGCGGCTCGATCGTCAGCGTTGAGAGCGGCTCGGTCGAGAGCGGCTGCAGGTCGCCGGAGACCCGGCCGCGGGGCGGCAGGCCCACGGTGAGGTGGAGGTCGGAGCCGCCGCGGCGGAGGAGATCGGCAAGGAGCTGGTCGATGAGAGCCACGGGGGAATTGCGGATTGCGGAATGCGGATTGCGGAATGCGGAATGGCGATCGGGCGGAAGGCGGAGACCGGAGACAGGCGACCGGAAACGGGAGAGGGCGGACGACTGGGGGAAACCGGAGACCGGGAACTGGAAAGGACGGAGGGCGAAGTGGGAGCGGGGTCAGAAGAGGCCGAAGCGTTTCCGGGCGGCGGGGGCGTCGGGTACCTCGGCGGGGAGGTCGGTGGCGGCAGTGTCGGGTGTGAAGCCTGGCTCGTCAGCGGAGGAGGCGGCGTTTTCGAGGAGGGCGCGCAGGGCGCGGTTGGCGAGGTTGGCGAGGGCGACTTCCTGGGAGATCCGGCCGGCGCGGAAGAGGGCGAGCACTGAGGAATCCATGGACTGCATGCCGTCGCGTACCCCGGTTTCCATCACGCTGGCGAGGTTCTGGAGCTTGTTCTCGCGGATGAGGTTTCCGACTGCGAGGTTGGCGACGAGGATCTCGGTGGCGAGGACCACGCCGCCGTCGACGGCGGGGAGCAGCCGCTGGCAGAGGATGCCGCGGAGCGATTCGGAGACCATGGCGCGGATCTGCGCCTGCTGGGAGGGCGGAAAGACGTCGAGGAGGCGGCTGAGGGTCGAGGCGGCGTCGGCCGTGTGCATGGTGCCGAGCACGAGGTGGCCGGTCTCGGCGGCGGTGACGGCGATGTTGATCGTCTCCAGATCGCGGAGCTCGCCGATGGCCATGACATCGGGGTCCTGGCGGAGGGCGGCGCGCAGGGCGGTGGCGAAGGTCTTGGTGTGGGCGCCGACCTGCCGCTGGGTGACGTTGCACTGGTCGGAGGTGACGACGTACTCGATGGGGTCCTCGACGGTGATGATGTGGTCGTTGCGGGTGCGGTTCACTTCGGCGACCATCGCGGCGAGGGTGGCGGTCTTGCCGGAGTTGACGGGGCCGGTGACGAGGATGAGGCCGTTGTGGTAGGAGAGCAGCCGGTGCAGGACTTCGAGGTCCGGGTAGCCGATTTCCTCCAACGGGCGGACGCGGTTGGGCACGATGCGGTAGGAGCCGGCGACGCCCCATTTGTGCACCGTGATGCAGGCGCGGAAACGCTGGCTGCGGCCGAAGGCGAGGGCGATCTCGAGATCGGAGGTTTCCTCGAGTTCCTTGAACTGCTCCTCGTCGAGGAGGGCGAGGTTGGCGGCCTCGGCGACATCGGCCGGGAGCGATCGGTCGGTAAGGTAATGGATCTGGCCGTGGTGGCGGACGAAGGGGCGCGCCTGGGCGCTGAGGTGGAGATCGCTCACTCCGGCCGCCTGGCAATCCGCGAGCAGCCGGGGCATGGCGGCGCGGACTTTGGCATCGTCGAGTGCCGGATCGGTGAACAGCGGATTGGCGGCGAGGGCGGCGAAGGGAGGAGGCACGGCGGGATGCGTTGAGGGGCGGTGGGCGCGGCGAGCGATCGCCTTGGATTCCAAACCGCCCGCCGTGTGATCGGCGGGAACGGACGCAAATTGAGCGGGAAGACGCGCTCCCCGGGGCGGAACGGCGGCGGGTAGGGGAAAACAATCAGGCCCGGAGATCGGGTGATCTCCGGGCCTGGTGCGCCCTGTTTGCGGGAGGGCGGGCTGTGTTTGGGTTTGCGCGGGCCTGAAAGGGGTGGGCGGCCAGTGGACCGGTGACTGGTGGCATGAGGCCGGGACGGAAGGGGAAGGAACGCCTGGTCTTTCGCGGGTTCGGTCAATGAATAGACCCGACAATGCGGTCACGGTCGGCCGGGTCACGGCGTTGTTCTTCACAATTTGTTGGGTGTTCGGATACGTGAATAACTTGTGCGCAACGTCGGGCGGGAGGTTGTTCACCGGGCCGCCGCGGCGCGGGCAGATGCGGCCGGCCGGCGGGCCGAGTCCGGGCCTGCGCCGGGCGGATTTGAAGGAGTTCGCGCCCCGGCGGGATAGACTGGCATACTCGCCCCATGACTATCGTCCTCACCGTTCCCTCCCAGTCTGGTCGGGCTGCGCGCACCCTCGCCGCCGGCCTCGCCTTGTTTGCGGTCGTCGCTGCGGCGAGCGGCCAGAGCATGTTTCGCGGCGATCCCGCTCACCGCGGCATCGTCGACTCCCACGGCCCGGTCGCACTCAAGGGCGTGAAGTGGACGTTCAAGACCGAGGGCGCGGTGGTCTCGTCGCCGGTACTGGCGGGCGGGATCGTCTATTTCGGCAGCGATGATTGCAGCCTCTACGCCGTCGACCAGGCGAGCGGGGCGCTGCAATGGAAGTTCTCCACCAGCGCGAAGGATGTGCCCGGAGGGCCGGTCCGCTCGACGCCGGCGGTGGCGGAGGGGGCGGTGTATTTCGGCAGCTACGACGGCAACTTCTACGCGCTCGACGCCGCCACCGGTGCGCTGAAGTGGAAGTTCGCCATGCCCGGCGAGCGGAAGTTCACCGCGCCCGGTCTCCACAGCTATCTCCCGCGCCAGCAGCCGATCCCGGACTTCTGGGACCTCTACCAGTCCTCGCCGGTGGTCGCCGGCGGGCTCGTCTATTTCGGCTGCGGCGACGGGGCGATCTACGCGCTCGAGACCGCCACCGGCGCGCTGAAGTGGAAGGTGCAGACGGGTGATGTCGTCCATAGCTCCCCGGCGCTCGCGGACGGCGTGCTCTATGTCGGAAGTTGGGATACTTTCCTCTATGCGCTCGACGCCGGCACCGGCGACGTGAAGTGGAAATTCAAGACCGGCGAGGACCGGGCGAACTTCAACCAGACCGGCATCCAGTCGTCGGCCAGCGTGGTCGACGGCACGGTCTATTTCGGCTGCCGCGACTTCCACCTCTACGCGGTCGACGCGAAGACCGGGCAGGAGAAGTGGAAGTACAAGAACACCTGGGTGATCGCGTCGCCAGTGGTTCGTGACGGCCGCGTCTACGGCACGACGTCGATCCCGCCGGTGTTCTTCGTGCTCGACGCCGCCACCGGCCAGGAGCTCCTCAAGACCGACGTGAAGGCGCCGGCCTTCTCGTCGCTGGCGCTCGCCGGCCCCCTCGCCTATTTCGGCACCTTCGGCGGATCCTTGTACGCGGTGAACGTCGCCGACGGCTCGGTGGCCTGGCTCTTCCAGACTCCCGCGGCGAAGGCGAACGCCAACGGCTACCTCAAGGCGGACGGCTCGCTGGACTTCGCGAAGCTCTTCACCGCGCAGTATTTCGAGGACATGTACGCGGCGGGCGGGAAGCTCTTCTCGCTCGGGGCGATCGTGTCGTCGCCCGCCGTGGCCCAGGGCGTGGTGATCTTCGGCAGTGCCGACGGCAACGTCTACGCGCTCGAGTGAACGACGGCGGCGGCCGGTCGCGCGGAACGGAACGATTCCTACCGATCGTCGGGGGACGGCGGATGCTCGTCCGATCCGCTGGCGTCGTCCGGTTCGTCGAGGGGGGAGGGGTGGGACACGGCGCCGGCCGTGGGCAAGCCGGGCATCGCGTGGACGAAACCGTGCCGGAGGACGAAGAGGGCGAAGCCCGCGCAGACCGACACGCCCTCGACAAGAAGCCGGACCGCGACCACCAAAACGATCACGCCCAGGAAGACCCAAAGCATCGGGTGTATTTCTACCGCACTTTCGCGGAAAGGCACTCTGGCATTTTATCATCGGCGCGTCGCGCGGGCGCGGGCGGCTCCACGAGGGGGCTGGTGTCGACAGGGTGTCGACCCGGCGCCGGAAAGTCCGGGGCTGGCGGTTGCGGCGGCGAGGCGGGAGCGGAGAACGCGCTTGGCGTGCGGGGCGAGAACGTGACAATCGGGGGCCCCACTTATGCCGTACTCACTCACCGTCGAAGGACGGATCGTTCATGTCTGCTGGACCGGCGTCGTCGCGAAGGAGGATCTGGACTCGTTTGGCGAGGCGATGCCGCGCGTCGGGCGAGACCTCGGATTCGCGCCGGACGTGATCCACACGTTCGAGACCACGACGGGGTTCAGTTTCCAGCCGGTTGCCGCCTACCTGTATTCGGAGCAGTTGAGGCAGGTGCAGATTCCCAACCCGATCCGGGCCGCCATCGTGACCGACACCCAGGAAGGGGAGGCGCTTGCGACGGTCTTCAAGACCCTGAACCACACGCCGAACCTGGAGATGAAGGTCTTCGCCAACGAAGCCGCCGCCCGCCTCTGGCTGGCGCGGAAGTAAGCGGGCCGGCCGGGTGTTTCGGGTTTGAATAATGGATACGTATCGGGCGGGGCGCGGGACGAGCTCGTCGCCGCCGGAGTGAGGAGATTGCGGGCGTGCGGCGGTTCGCGGTACCGCTTTAGGGCTGAGTGGCCCTGCCGCGGCGTCTTACGGAACGGACAGCGGCTGCAAGCAGGCTTGGGGCCCGCCCCGCCTTACCGCTCGCGTTGTTTTGCGATGGCGGAGGGCGACGCGGGGAGCCGGCGCATCTTGGGGAGCTCCAAGCCGCGGCGCATCGCGAAAAGACGCAGGCCGAAGGTCAGGCCGGTGGTGAGAAGCAGGCGCGGTGTCAGCGGCAGCGCGGTGAAGGAGAGTACCCAAAAAGCGATGCCGCCGAGCAGTGCGGCGGTCGCGTAGAAGTCACTTCTGAGCACCTGTGGGATCTCGCACACGAGCACATCGCGGATCACGCCGCCGCCCACGGCGGTGAGGCCGGCCAGCAGCACGATGGTCATGGGGTGGGCGCCCGCTTGCGCGGCGTGGGCGGCGCCGATGGCGGCGAAGAAGCCGAGGCCGAGCGCGTCGGCCATCAGTACCCAGTCCCAGTGCGGGGCGATCCGGCGTTTCGCGACGATCGTCAGCACGGCGCCGAGGATGCAGATGCCGATGTACATGGGCTGGCGGAGCGCCATGGGCGGCGTCTCGCCGAGCAGGAGGTCGCGGATGAGGCCGCCGCCCACGCCGGTCATCGTGGCGAGCACGATCACGCCGAGCCAGTCGAGCTCGTGTTTGACGGCGCGGAACGCGCCGGTGAAGGCGAAGGCGAGGGTGCCGAGCAGGTCGAGGAACAGCAGCATGATCCAAACGGAAGGGAGGCGTGCGTTGGACGACAGAAGAAAACGACGCGGCTCGATCCCCCGAGGGGACCGCGGCCGCACATTTCTTAGCGCAATCGATCGGCCCGCCGCGCGCGGAGGCTCCGAATCCGAAGCCCGGCGGAGCGGCCGGCGGCCGGAGTGTGCGGTGGGCGCCAGCGCGGCCGGTGTTCCGCGATTCCGCTGCTGGACAAGCCGGCGGGCGCCGCCCATCGTCCGCGCCCATGAAGATCTTCCTCGATGGTTCCTTCGTCGACGCTGCGGAAGCCAAGGTCTCCGTCTTCGACCACGGCCTGCTCTACGGCGATGGCGTGTTTGAGGGCATCCGGCTCTACTCGAACAACATTTTCCGCCTCGATGCCCACCTCGAACGCCTCGAATACTCGGCCAAGGCCATCGCGCTGAAGCTGCCGTGGACGCGGGCGCAGATCGCGGAATGGACGTGCGAGGCCTGCCGCCAGAACGGCCTGACCGACGGCTACATCCGCCTCGTGGTGACCCGCGGCGTGGGCAACCTCGGTCTCTCGCCCAAGCGCTGCCCGCAGCCCTCGATCTTCATCATCGCCGACAAGATCGCGCTGTACCCGCAGGAACTCTACACCACCGGCCTCGAGGTCATCACGGTGCCGACCCGGCGCATGAACGCCGCGGCGCTGCCGCCGGCCGTGAAGTCGTTGAACTACCTCAACAACATCATGGCAAAGATCGAGGCGGAGAACCTCGGTTACCAGGAGGCGATCCTGCTCAACGACCAGGGCTTCGTCGCCGAGTGCACCGGGGACAACATCTTCGCGCTTTTCAAGGGCGAGCTGCTCACTCCGAAGGCTTCGAGCGGGGCCCTCCGCGGGATCACCCGCGATGCCGTGATCGACATTGCCACCGAACTGAAGATGCCCGTGCGGGAACTCGATCTGACCCGCTACGACCTTTGGATCTCCGACGAACTGTTCCTCACCGGCACCGCCGCCGAGGTGATTCCGGTTGTGAAGCTCGACGGGCGTGAAATCGGCGCCGGCACGCCGGGACCGCTCACCGCCAAGTTCATCGAGGCGTTTCGGCGCCGGGTGACGGTGGACGGCACCCGGCTCTGAGGATGGCGATGGGCCGGTTTGTTCGGTCCGCGAGCCTGATCCGGCCGCAGGGCCGCGGCGATACTTGCGCCCCGAGGTGCAACTGGCATGTTCCCTGCGAAGAGACTGTGTTGATCGCAACCGTGTCTCAGGTCCGCCCCGGAGCGGACGATTAACCTTTTCACAGCCCACCTTTTCCCGATGGCCAACCCGATCAAGTGCAGCCTCTGCGGCAAACCCGCAACGGTTCACCTTACGCAGATCATCACCAACAAGATCCACAAGGTGGACCTGTGTGAGGATTGTGCGAAGGCCAAGGGTGTGACCGACCCCGCCGGCTTCTCGCTGGCCGACCTGCTCATCAAGGGGGCGCTCAACAACGAGACCGTCACCGAGGGCGATGCCGGCCTGGCCTGCCCGACCTGCGGCTTCACGCAGCAGGACTTCAAGAAAGTCGGCCGGTTCGGCTGCCCGAAGTGCTACGAGGCGTTCCGCCCGATGCTCTCGCCCATGCTTGGCGGCATGCACAAGGGTGTCACGCATCTGGGCAAGGTGCCCCAGCGGGCGCTCGACCGTCGCTCCATCTACGAACGGCTGACCAAGCTCGAGGTGGAGCTCGATCTCGCCATCAAATCCGAGCGTTACGAGGACGCTGCCCGTTTCCGCGATGAAATTCGCCAAATCAAACAAACCCCAGGGACGTAGTCTCGACACCGAGATCCGCATCGCGGCCTTGCTCGATTCGGGTGGAGGCGTGGGGGAGTCAATCCTCGGCGAAGGCCCGATCGTGCTCATGACCCGGGTGCGCTTGGCCCGCAACCTGAGACGTTTCCCGTTCACGGGTTGGGCCAAGGAGGCGCAGCGCAGCGACATCCTGGCGGAGTGCACCGCGGCCGTGCGGGCGTTGCCGCAGATGAAAAAGGCCGCCGCGTTCACCATGCAGGAACTTTCCGACCATGAGAAACAACTCCTGGTCGAGCGCCACCTGATCAGCCGCGAACTCTCGGCTTCGAAGGCCGGCAGCGGCGTCGTCATCAGCCGCGACTCCACCTGCGCGATCATGGTCAACGAGGAGGACCACCTCCGCATGCAGGTGATCAAGCCGGGCTTCCAGCTCAAGCGGGTCTGGAAGGCGATGAGCGCCGTGGACACCGCGCTCGAGGAACACCTCGACTACGCCTTCGACTCGGAGCTCGGCTACCTCACCGCGTGCCCCACCAATCTCGGCACCGGCCTGCGCGCCAGCGCCATGATGCACCTTCCGGCCCTCGTGATCACCGGGCAGATGGACAAGATCGTGCGTGCGCTCAACCAGCTCGGGCTCGTCGTCCGCGGTCTCCACGGCGAGGGTACCGACGCCTCCGGCAGCATTTTCCAGATCTCCAACCAGACGACGCTCGGCGAACGCGAGGAGGCGATCATCGACCGCCTCCACAACGTCCTGACGACGATTTTCCGGCAGGAGATGAACGCCCGCGAGAAGCTCCTCGAGGCCGAGCCGGTCAAGCTGTTCGACAAGATCGGCCGCGCCTACGGCCTGCTGCAGAACGCGCGCCTCGTCACCTCCGCCGAGGCGCTCAACCTGCTCTCGCTCCTGCGGCTCGGCGTCGACCTCGGCGGCTTTCCGGCCGCGCTGCGCCTCGCGACCAACCGCCTCATCATCCTCAGCCAGCCCGCGCACATCCAGCATGCCTCCGAGGGCGAGGCCGATCCCGCCCAGCGCGACATCCTCCGCGCCGAACTGCTCCGGCAGGCGCTCGCCGAGTTTCCGCGTCCGGACTTCAAACACGCCGGCCCGCCGCCCGCCGCGGCCGAATAACCGCATCCCCCGCAGCCAACTTTTTCCACGCTCATGGAACCGATGAACAACTTTACTCCGCGCGCCCAGCAGGTCCTCTCGCTGGCCCGCAAGGAGGCCGATCGCTTCAACCACAACTATGTCGGCACCGAGCATCTCCTGCTCGGCCTGATCAAGCTCGGCCAGGGTGTGGCCGTGAGCGTGCTCCAGAAGATGGGGCTCGATCTCGAGACCGTCCGTGGCGCCGTTGAGAAGCAGGTCGGCGTCGGCCAGGAGGGCAAGTCCGGCGGCAGCATCCCCTACACGCCGCGCGTGAAGAAGGTTCTCGCGCTCGCCGGCAAGGA
>JAHFTC010000049.1 GCA_023269585.1 Opitutaceae bacterium | reverse complement strand
TGTGCCCTCCTCCGCCTCGGTGCCCTCTGTGGTCGGATCGAATCTCTGCTACCGGGTTCGGCGCCCCCGGCTACAACGAGGCGGGCTGAAGCACCGCCCCACGCGCAGGCGGGGTGCGATGCGATCTACCTTCCGGGATTAGCGTCCCTTAGCGTGTATTAGCGGTTTACTCACTCGGTGGCGGCGCTGCCGCGTTCCTCCGCCGTTTTGCGTTCTTTGCGGTTAAAGCCTTCCGGTCTCTGTGCTCTCCTCCGCCTCGGTGCCCTCTGTGGTCGGATCGAATCTCCGCTGCCGGGTTCGGCGCCCCCGGCTACAACATGGCGGGCTGAAGCGCCGCCCTACGCGCAGGCGGGTTGCGATGCGATATCCCTTCCGGGATTAGCGTCCCTTAGCGTGTATTAGCGGTTTACTCACTCGGTGGCGGCGCTGCCGCGTTCCTCCGCCGTTTTGCGTTCTTTGCGGTCAAAATTTCCCCGCTCCGAGGCTCCCCGCCTTCTCTGTGCCCTCCTCCGCCTCGGTGCTCTCTGTGACGGGATCGGAGCCCGCTTCACCCCGTGAGTGCGCGCCAGAGCAGCCGCGCGATCGTGAGGCCCACCACCACGAGAAACGCACCCCGGATGAAACCGGCACCCTTGCGGATCGCGAGGTGCGACCCGAGCAACGCGCCGACGATGTTCGCCGCCCCCATCGCCACGCCGAGCGTCCAGAAAACACTGCCGTGCCAGGCAAACCACGCCAGCGAAGCGATATTGCTGGTGAGGTTCATCACCTTCGTGTGCCCGGTGGCCTGCGGCAGCGGATAACCAAGGAGCAGCACAAAACCCATGGTCCAAAACGAGCCCGTGCCCGGCCCGAAAAAGCCGTCGTAGAACCCAAGCACGGCACCCGCGAGCGAGTTGAAGACGATCACACTCAGCCGCACCCGCCCGCGCGCTTCGCCCACCTTCGGCGACGCGAGCACATACACGAAGATCGCCACCAGCAGCCACGGCACCACCCGCACGAGCAGATCCGCCGAGAGGCGCGAGACGCACCACGCGCCCGCGAACGCCGCGACTCCGGTCCAGACCACGCCCGTCGCCAGACCTTCGGACGAAACACAGCCGCGCCGCGCATAGTTCGCCGCCGAGAACGTGGTGCCGAGCGCGGACTGCAGCTTGTTGGTCCCGAGCGCCACATGCGGCGGCAGCCCGGACGCCAGCAACGCCGGCAGGCTGATCATGCCACCGCCACCTGCGATCGAATCGATGAAGCCCGCCGCAAATCCCGCGGCGGGCAGAATCCAGAAGGCGTTCGTGGCGGGAGTGAAGTCGATCGGCCGAGCCAATCCGATCGCCGCCGCCCCCGGCAAGACCGATCAGCCCGGCGTCCGCGGCCGAACCGTGCGCGCGGGCAACACGATCTCGCCCGCGGCGACCCTGGCCAGAAACAGCGCCGCCAACCGCGCCCGCTCCGCGAGACTCGAGAGGCGGATCCACTCGCGTTCGCTGTGCAGCCCACCGCCGACCGGCCCGAGCCCGTCGAGCACCGGCAGGCCGGCCTCCGCGAAGAGATTCCCGTCCGAGCCGCCGCCCACCGCCTGGGCGCCGAAGCTCAGGCCGAGCCTGCTGCCACACTCCTGATACGCCGCGAACAGCGCCCGGTTCGCCTGCGTCGCCTCCAGCGGCGGCCGGTGAAACCCGCCGGTCAGCTCGAACCGGAAACCCTCCCGGGCGCCCACCGCGGCGGCCAATTCCTGCAACCGCGCCAGCGCGCGCTCCCCTTCGTCCCTCCGGGCGCAGCGCACATCGATCTCCGCCACGGCCAGATCCGGCACGATGTTCGTCGCGGTGCCCCCGCGGATGCGGCCCACGTTGACGGTGACTTCCGGATACTCGTCGGGCACCCGCGCCGCGCGCAGGAGGAAATCCGCCAACGCGAGGATCGCGTTGCGCCCTTCCTCGGCCCCCTTCGCCGCGTGGGCCGCGCGGCCGTGGCACGTGGCGACCATGGCGCCCGTGCCTTTGCGCGCCTGCACCAGATCGCCGTTTTCCCGCGCGGGCTCGAAGACCATCGCGAGTTGGTGCCGCGCCGCCGCGGTCTGGTAGAGCGTCTCGCTCCCCGGCGAACCGATCTCCTCGTCGGGCCCGAGCAGCACCTCCCAGCCGAGCCGCCGCGCCTCCGGCAACCGCTCGAACGCCCGCAACGCCGTCAGCAACACGAGGATACCGCCCTTGGCGTCCGCCACGCCGGGGCCGCGGAGCGTATCCGGTCCGATTTTCTCACAACCCTGGAACGGATGCTCCGGCCCGTAGACGGTGTCGAAATGGATGTTCAGCAGGACCTGGTGCGGCGCCTCCGGCCGGCACCGCACCCGCAGCGCCCGCGGCCGCCCGGGGCCGAGCTCCGGTTCGTCGATCTCACCCGGCAACACCGCGAACGCCGCCCGCAGCACCGCGCGCATCCGCTCAAGTCCGGCCGCATGGTCGCTGCCCGAGTTGATCGCGCACCACCCGACCAGCCGGTCGCTGAGGTCGGCCGCGGAAGGAATGCTCAGGCTGGGCAAGTCGGTTGGCATCTTCGGCTCAAATACGGTTTCCGCGATCGGCCCGGCCGGCGCTAGACCGCCGTGTCGAGGCGCTCCCGCACCTGTTGGAGAAATCGTTCCGGCACGAACGGCTTGCCCACAAAACTCCCGCCGTGCCGCAGCGGCGAATCCTCGCGCAGCATCTCGTCGGAATAGCCGCTGCAATAGAGCACGCGCAGGTCGGGCTTCTCCGCCACCAACCGCCGCGCGAGCTCCGCTCCGCCGATGCCGCCGGGCAGGATCATGTCGGTCACGAGCAGGGCGATCTCCCGGGCCTGTCCCCGCCAGAGCTCCAGCGCGGTGGGCCCGTCGGGCGCGGCCAGCACGCGGTAGCCGTGGCTTTCGAGGATGTGGCGCATGAGTTTGCGCACCGCCTCCTCGTCCTCGACCAGCAGGACACCTTCGTCGCCCCGCGGCCCGCCGCGGGTGCGCTCCGCTCCGGCGCCGACCTCCGCCACCAGGCGAATCCGCGGCAGCAGCACCCGGAAAACCGTTCCTGTTCCGACCACGCTCTCCACCTCGATCCACCCCCGGTGCTGCTCGACGATGCTGAACACCGTCGCGAGACCGAGGCCCGTCCCCTTCCCCACATCCTTGGTGGTGAAGAACGGCTCGAAGATCTGCGGCAGGTGCTCGGGCGCGATGCCGCCGCCGGTGTCCCGCACTTCGATGCTCACGAACTTGCCCGGGCGGGCGAGCGGATGGGCGTTGCGGGTGAGCGTCTCGATGTCGGTGCGGCCGGTCGAGAGCGACAGCCGGCCGCCGCCGGGCATGGCATCGCGGGCGTTCACCGCGAGGTTCATGATCACCTGCTCGACCATCCCCGGATCGGCATGGATCGGGGCCCCGCCCGCGGTGCAACGCACCTCCAGCGCGATGTGCTCGCCGATCACGCGTCCTAGAATCTTCGAGACTGCGGTGAGCACCTGGTTCGCATCGAGGTCGAGGGGCTGCAGGAGCCTCCGGCGGCCGAACGTCAGCAGCTGCTGGGTGAGGTTGGCCGCCCGGTCGGCCGCCTGCGCGATCTGGTCGATGCCCTCCGCCGCCGCGGGCCCGAGCGCGGCGGGGTCGAGCATCGCCGCGTTGCCGATGATGACCGTGAGCAGGTTGTTGAAGTCGTGCGCCACTCCCGCCGCCAGCTGCCCGAAGGCCTCCATCTTCTGGGCGTGGCGCAACTGCGCCTCCAGTTCGCGGTGGCTCGTGATGTCCTGTTCGGTGGAGACGAAATGGGTGATCCGCCCCGCCCCGTCCTTGATGGGCGTGATCGTGGTGTCGGCGTGGTAGAGCTCCCCGTCCTTCTTCCGATTGATCAGCACCGCGTGGAAGATCTGCCCGGCGATGATTGTATCCCAAAGTTCCTGATAGAAATCGCAGTCGTGCTCGCCGGACTTGAGCAGGCGGGGGTTGCGTCCCAGCACGTCGGCCAGTTCGTAGCCGGTGAGCGCGGTGAACGCCGGGTTGATGTACTCGATGTTGCCCTCGGCGTTGGTGATCAGGACGGATTCGGCCGTCTGCTCGACCACCCGCGACAGTTTCAGCAGGCGCTCCTCCGTGCGGCGCCGCGTAGTCACATCGTGGAAACTCCACACCCGGCCCACCGGCACCCCATCGAGCAGCTGCGGCCGGGACGCCCGTTCGAACACGCGCCCGTCCTCGAACTCGATCACGTCGAAACTCTCGGCCTCCGGGTTTCGGTAGAGCTCCTCGACGCGCCGGGCAAACCCCTCGGGATCCTTCATCTGGGCGGCGCCGGCGGCGAGCACCGCGGCATCGTCCCGCGCCTCGACGAGTTCGACCGGGATGCGCCACAGCTCCGCGAACCGGCGATTGAAGGAGCAGATCCGCCCCTGGAGATCCACGACCAGAATACCGTCGGCCGTGGCCTCCAGGATCGAGCGCAGGGCGGAGACGGTGTGGCGCAGACTGCCCTCCGCCCGCTTCGCCTCGGTGATGTTCCGGACGATCGCCAGGCAATCGCCCGTCGGCAGCGGCACGAGGCGCGCCTCGAAGAGTCCCACCCCCGCGCGGCACGGCACGGCGTGCTCGATCCGGACCGGCGCGCTCTCCCGGGCGGCGCGGTCGAGCGCCGCCTGATACTGCCGGGCCACCGCCCGGTCCGGGATCGCGGCCAGGGAGTCCCCGAAAAACGCGGCCAGCTCGGCCAGTTCGCCCGCACCGGCGCCGGCCTGTTGCTCGAGCACCGTGCCATCGGGGCCGAGGCGTAGCAGCAGGTCGGGGATGCCCCGGAGCAGGGCGCGCATGTGCGAGCCGGCCTGGAGCAACTCCTGCGAACTCAGCTCCAAGGAGCGCTCCAACATCCCGCGATCCTGGTCGGATTCGAGATAAGCCGCGTCAACCGCCGCCACGAACGCCGCCCATCCGGAGGGCACGACGAAATCCGGGCCGAAATGCCGTTTGAGCTGACGGCGCAGAAGGCTGTGTTGCGCCGGTTCACTCATGTCTCGGTCAGGGTCGTGATCGTCATCGTCTGGTTGTGCAACTCGCAGCGGGCGCCCGTGGTGAACGGGGAGATCTCGCCGTACGAATAGAAACCCGCGAAGACCGGCCGCGGGCCGAGGACCTCGCGCACGCCCTCGACCTCCTCCTCGACGCGCTGCTTGAGCAGGAGCTTGCGCCCGACGCAGCTGATGAGGATCGCCAGTTCCGCGGGCGCCGGCCCGATCGCCCCCTGGCTGCTGCGCGCGGCCTCGGACGCACCGTCGATCAACCGGTCGAAGTTGGCCTTCATCAGCCGCGCATACGCCCCTTCCGGCACGTCGCCGGCGAACGTCATGCTCTGGGCCGCCTCGTCGACGGCGAGAATCGTGCGCACCACCGGCGTCTCGCCGGCCCGCGTGCGCAGGCTGAGCGGGAACAGCAGCCCCGAGGCGGGCAACCGGTCGGCGTGCTCGCCCAGATATTTCTTGTACAGGCCGAGCGCCGACTGGCCGTCGAACTCGTACAACACGTTGCCGTGCGACCGCGTGATCAGGCGCTCCGGCCCGAACGGGTCCCAGCCCCCGACCGAGGCGAACCCGACCCGCAACCCGGCGCCGTACAAACCGATCCCCGCCACCACGCCCGGGCCGGCCGTGCCGTCGTGCAGGACCAGCGTCTCCGCGAACTGGGCACCGTCGCCGGCCAGCCCGCCGGTGACATTCACGGCGGCGGGCAGGCACGCGGTGAGGCCGCGCACCAGATCGCTGCCGTTCACCCGCAAGCCGTCGGAGAGCACAAAGACGTGTCGCAGGCTCGCCCCGGCGTCGGCCCCGTCGCCCGGCAGCGAGAGCGGCAGCGAGGCGGCCAGGCGTTCGCCCGCGTGAAAACTGTCCTCCGAGCACTCGGCCAGCGCCACGCTGGCGCCGAGCACGTGCGCCCGCTCGAAGCAGACCGCGGTGGCCACGATCGAGTCGTCGCTCACCTCGTCGCCCCGGATCTCGCCGGCGGTCGAGCAGCCGAACAGCAGCGCCGCCGGATAGCGGTCGCGCAGCTCGGCCAGCACCGCCCCCTGCCGGAGCGCAGCCGCCGCACCAAAAACCAGGACAAGACGCGCCTCGCTCCCGAGGTCGTCGCCCGCCAGCCGCCGCCAACCCGCCTGCGTCCAGAGTCGCTGCTCGATTCTCATGGGATTTGCGCTGATCAAAACCGGGCCCGGCCGAAACGCGAGTTGCTTTCAACGCGTCGCGCTTCGCCGGATCGACCAACCGGGTACAGCAGCGCCGCCGCGGATCGCCCGGGACACAGGCGGGCTTCCGTGGTCACCGTGCGACCGACCCAGGCACTGGTGGTTCGACGCTCGTCACCCGACGCTCGAAGCTCGTCTGCATCCTCAATCGAGGATGTAGCCCTCTTCCCCGTGTTCGGCTACATCGAGGCCGGCGCACTCGATCTCGGGATCGACGCGCAGACCGCCCACGACCCAGCCGGTGAGCTTCGCAAGCACGAGCGTCGCCAGCACCGACCAGCCGAGGACCAGCCCGCCCGCCTTGAGCTGCTCCAGCCAGAGACTGCGGCCGACGAGGTCCGCGATCGGGCCGACCCCGAGGTTCGGATTCGCGGCCGTGGTCGCGAACACGCCGGCGAGGATGGTGCCGATCGTGCCGCCCACGGCGTGCACGCCGAAGGTGTCGAGCGAGTCGTCGTAGCCGAACTTCGCCTTGAGGGTGTTGCAGGCGAAGAACGTGGCCGCACCCGCGACCAGGCCGATGAGCACGGCGCTGCCGGCGGTGACGAAACCGCTGGCCGGCGTGATCGTGGCGAGGCCGGCGACCGCGCCGGAGCAGAAGCCGAGCACGCTTGGCTTGCCGCGCACGAGGTATTCGAGCGCCGGCCACATGAAGCAGCCCGCGCCGGCGGCGAGCGTCGTGGTGACGAAGGCGTTGACCGCGACCCCGTCGGCGGCGACGGCGCTGCCGGCGTTGAAGCCGTACCAACCCGCCCAGAGCATGCCCGTACCGACCATACAGAAGACCATGCTGTGCGGCGGCATGGGCTCCTTGCCGTGGCCGCGGCGCCGGCCGAGGACCACGCAGAGCGCCAGCGCGCTCCAGCCCGAGGTCATGTGCACGACGATGCCGCCGGCGAAGTCGATGGCCTTGATGGCCGAGTCGGGGTTGAAGAGGCCGTTCATCCAGCCGCCGGCGCCCCAGACCATGTGCGCGACGGGGAAATAGACGACGAAAAGCCAGAGCACGCTGAAGAGCATCACGGCCTTGAACTTCATGCGCTCGGCGATCGCGCCGATCGTGAGCGCCGGCGTGATGATCGCGAACATCAGCTGGTAGATCGCGAAAAGGTTGTGGGAGACCCACTGCGAATAGTCGGGATTCGGCGTGATCCCGACCCCGGCCAGCAACACGTGATCCAGGCCCCCGAGCACGGCGTTGCCGCGGCCGAAGGCGAGCGAGTAGCCGCACGCCCACCAGAGAATGGTGACAACGCCCGCCAGCCCGAGGCACTGCGCCAGGATCGAGAGCACGTTCTTGCGGCGCACCAGGCCGCCGTAGAACAGCGCGAGGCCGGGCAGCGTCATGAAGAGCACCAGCGCCGCGCTGGTCATCATCCACGCGTTGTGGCCCGGGCCGGGACCCGCGACGCGCGACTGGGCGACACCGTCGCTCGCCCGCGGGGCGTTGTTGATGTAGGCCTCGACGTCGCCGAGGCGCTGTTCGAAGTTGGCCGGCGGCAGGGCGGCCGACACGTCGTTCGCCGCCACGAGAGCGGGCGTGAGGAGACAGCCGGCCGCGAGAGCCAGCGTGAGCAGGAGGGACTTCATGGGTGGGACAAGAAGCCGGCGCGCCCGCCGCCTGTCCGGTCGGGCCACCGTAAGGGGACGGCAGCGCACCACGGCGCCGATCCGGGACCGTCGAAACGACGGATACCAAATCAAACGCTGCAGCGACCGGTCGGAGCAAGACGACCAGCGTGAGACAACATTGGGAGCCGCGGATGAGCCGGTTTCATGCCGATCCTGCCGCCAATTTCGGGTTTTCCCCCTACCGGCAAGAACACCTTCGACCGCTTGTTTGCGATCGAACTTGTTCTTCCCCTCCAAGGACCCGTTTCCGCCGAGGAAATGCACCGCGCTCTGGCGTTGCCGAAATCGTGCAGCCGTGCAGCCGCTAGAAGCCGAATCGCCGTAACGAACCGAAAAAACCGGAAGGCTGACTCAAAGCATACACTTCATCGCGGAGTTGATAGCCTTCCTTCGCGGTCTCGGGCGGCGCACCGGTGAAATACAAAGCGTCGCTGAAGCTGCACATTCCCCCGTAGGCACCCCGTATCTTCCTTTTTGCGGGTTCAATGCGACCTGCCGCGAGCAAATCAGCAGCCTCTGAAAAGTACGCGTACCAATGCGGCTCTTGATAGTCCCGCAATAGCACCAGCAAACGCTTCAACTTCAGGTTCAGCGGGTCCTCGTTCATGTTTCTTCGCCGAGCAACTGACAGATCTGAACTATCGCCCCCTACTCCCCTTCGTCCTGGCCGATGAGGGCGACGGCGACGCCTTGCTCGCGGTAGAGGTTCAGCTTGTTGCGCAGCGTGCGGATGCTGATCTTGAGGATCGCGGCGGCCTGGGTGCGGTTGCCGGCGGTCTTCTTCAGCGCGTCGAGAATGTGCCGCTGTTCGAGGTCGTCGAGGGAGAGGAAGGCGTCGTCGGCCGCGGGGGGCGGCACGGCCACAGCGGGCAGCACGGGGGCCGGCGGCGGCACGGCGACCGGGGCGCCGGCCAACGGTTCGACCGGGGCAACGGCCGGCGCGGCGGGCGCGGGTGCCGCGAGCGGGGCCTTCGCAGTCAGGGCGGGAAGATTGAGCAGGCTCGGCGGGATCGGGCGACCGGGCTCCGCGAGGATCACCGCGCGCTCCACGGTGTTCTGCAGCTCGCGCACGTTGCCCGGCCAGTTGTATCCACTAATCGAGGCGACCGACGGCTCCGCCCAGCCCGCCGATTTCATGCCGTGCTTGCGGGAGTAGCGCTTGAGGAAGGCATCGGCGAGCAGCACCACATCGTCGCCCCGCTCTCGCAGCGCCGGCACATGGATCGGGAAGACGTTGAGCCGGTAGTAGAGATCCTGGCGGAACTTGCCCTCGGTGACGGACTGCAGGAGGTCGCGGTTGGACGTCGCCAGAATGCGGACATTGCACTTGATCGTCTTGTTGCCGCCCACCCGTTCGAACTCCTTTTCCTGGAGCACGCGCAGGAGCTTGGCCTGGAGGTGCAGCGGAATCTCGCTGATCTCGTCGAGCAGGAGCGTGCCGCCGTTGGCCAGTTCGAAGCGGCCTTCGCGCCGGTCGGTGGCGCCGGTGAAGGCGCCGCGCTCGTGCCCGAAGAACTCGCTCTCCATGAGATTCTCGCTCACGGCGGCGCAGTTCACCTTGATGAAGGGCGCGCTCCGGCGCGGGCTGTTGCGGTAGAGTTCGCGCGCGACCATCTCCTTGCCCGTGCCGCTCTCGCCGGTGAGAAGCACCGTCGCATCGGTCGGGGCCACCTTGAGGATCAGCTGCCGGAGGCGGCGCATGACCGGGCTGTCGCCGAGCAGATCGCCGTCGTCCGAACTCTCGCTGAGGATACGGTTGACCTTCACCAACTGGCCGAAGGATTCCGCCTTCTTCACCAGCACCTCGATGATGTCGGGCGTGAAGGGCTTGAGCAGGTAGTCGAACGCCCCGGCGCGCATGCAGGAGACGGCCGATTCGATCGAGCCGTAGCCGGTCATCATGACCACCAGCGGCGGCTCCGCGGCGGTCATGATCCGCTCCAGGAAATCCTGGCCGCTGCCGTCGGGCAGGCGGACGTCGCAGAAGATCAGGTCGTAGCGCTCGCGGGCGAGCGTGGCCTCGGCTTCAGAAAGGTTTCCGGCCGTGGCGACGGAGAAGCGCTTCTTGGGGAGGATTTCGCGGAGCGCTTTGCAGACGATCGGCTCGTCGTCGATAATGAGAATCTTTTCCAGCGACATCGCTGCGCCAAGGTAGGGGCGCGTCTCCGGCAAAGTCAAAGCCTCTGAAGCAGACTTCGGCCGGCACCATCATTTCGTCGGCACGGTCTTCCGACGCCCACAAAAAAACGACGGCGCTGGAGGCGCCGTCGTCGCGAATCGCGAAAGTTGCGAGCGGATCAGTCGGCTTCGTCGTCGCCGTCGTTCGGCTGCGAGACGAGGAGCTCCGCGAGTTTCCGGACGATCGGTTCGGGCGGATACCCCGGATCCGAGGCGAGCGACCGGCCCAGCTCGACGACATCCGGGCGGACGGCCGGCTGTTTCTCCATCGCCTGCCGCAGGCGGCCAAGGGAGTCGGCACTGAAACGATCGGTCTCCTCGGGCCCCCGTGGAGCCGGACGTGGCACGGCGACGGGAATACCGCCGATGTGGGGAGTCGAACCGGTGCGGTTGGTGGAATTGATCATGGTATTGGGTGCTTTCTGGTACGGAAGGACCGCACCGAGTTAATCGGCGCGCGGCTACGGAACTTTAGCGGGCAGCGGCGGCGGGCGCTCCGGCAAGCAGCTGCAAAGGTCCGTAAAGACGTAGGCGGCGAAGCGCCGCGGGCTTTGTACCCCGGCGGGCCCGACATCCACCGCCTCACGACCGCCCCCGGCGGCATGACGCCGGGCGGAGTTCGCCACCGCCGGCACGCGCGCGTCGTAGAGGGTGTCGAACGCCCACAGGACCGCATGCGATCCGTCTCCGCTGACCAACTTCGCCCGCACGCCGAGCACCAGCGGCGCGTACGGCTGGTAGTGCGTGACCTCCACGAACAGCACCGCATCCGGCGCGTGCTCCCGCGCGATTCGTTCAAACAGTCCCGCCGGCAGCGGCTCCGTGGACCTCACGGTCGCCCGCCCGCCGGCCGCCCGCAGAAGCGCCCCATCCACCGCGACCACTTCGAACCGAGCCGTGGCCAACAACGCCGCCGCCAACGCCTCCCGGAGCGGCTCCGTGCTCTCGGGCGGCAGGCCCTCGAGTCCCGCGAGCGGCAGCACCGCCACGCGCCGAATCTCGGCGGGCATGATGGCGACGCCCGTGTAATTCGTCGGGCGGAAGAACGGCCCTCCGCGCCAATCGACGGAGACGGCGGGGGTGTGCTGACAACCGTTCGATCCGATCAGCACCGCCGCCGCCCCAAGCGCCAGCGCCAGACGGGCACGGGCGGATCGGGGACTACGGGCGCTGGCGGCACGGATGAACATCGAAGGCGCACTCACACCGCCACCATCGGTCGTTTTTGGCAAAAGCTAAATCCCCCGGCCCTCCCGGGGGAAACACCCTGCATGGCACCGGCGTTTCACTCTTAAGAATCCCCCCCCTCCAACCGATACATTCCGCAGCGCGCAGCCCCTCCGGTTCGCTCGCGTGTAACGAAATTCTTCAACCGATGTCCGCCATTCCTACCCCCACCAGCCGCCGCTACACCGACGAGGAGATCGATCGGCGCATCGAGGGCTGCCCCAAGCTCGCCTCGCTCAAGAGTATCAATCGCGCACTGACCGAGTTGGTGAACTCCGAACAGGGACTCAACTCGCAGATCGCCGAGATCATCCGCCGCGACCCGTCGCTCACCGCCCGCCTCCTGCGCCTGGTCAACTCCGTCTACTTCGGCCTCGCCACCAAGGTGAACAACATCGAGGAGGCCGTGTTCTTCCTCGGCCTCCGGCAGATCCGTGAACTGGCCACCGCCACTCCCGTGATCGAGGAGCTCGAGAAGCTGCACCGCAACTGGCCCTCCGTGAACTGGAAGGACCTGTGGAAACACAGCATCGGCTCGGCGATCATGACCCGCGAGATCCTCGCCACCACGAGCCTGATGATCGACGACGACACCGACTACATCGTCGGCCTCCTCCACAATGTCGGCAAAGTCGTCATCGCCTACGCCTTCCCCGAGGAGTTCAAGGAGCTCCTGGCGTTCCACGGCCGCAGCCCGGCGGAGGTGGTCGCCTTCGAACGCGAGCTCCTCGGCCGTGACCACGGCATGATCGGCGCCCGCTACCTGCAATGCCACCGACTCTCCGCCGAGATCGTCGAGAGCGTCCAGTTTCACAACACACCCGAGCAGGCGCCCCACCACTCGCTGCTCGCCAGCGCCGTCCAGCTCGCCGACCGCCTCGTCTGCTACGCCGGCATTCCCGGGGGATTGGAAACCATCCCGCCCCCCGAGACCGATTCGTGGCTCGAACTCGACGGCTGGAAGATCCTCTTCGGCTCCAGCGAGCGCGAGACCACCCTCGCCCGCGCCTCCATCCTCAACAAACTGCAACGGCTTCCCGGTCTGCTCCAAGGTCTCGTCTGACGGTCCCCACCCCACCATGCCCAAGACCAGTCGGAAACCCGCCACCGCGCCGCTGCCGGAAAAGGCCCCCCCGGCTCCACGCCCCGCCATTGCCAACCGTGGCGAGGGCAGCCCCGCCGGCTGGATCGGCTCGTTCGAGAAACTCTTCCCCGCCTCCAGCGATGTGGCCTGCTTCCGCGACCCCAGCGGTGCGATCATCGACATCAGCGAGGCCTTCCTCGCGAAATTCGGCCGCCGCCCCGATCGCTGGATGGGCGTGCCGTTCGACCAGATCGTCCACCGCGAAGACCACGTCGCCCTGACCCGTGCGCAACCGCTCCTGGCCGGGCCGCCGTTTCAGGCCAACACCGAGGTGCGCTGCCGGACCCTGCAGGGCTGGCGCTGGATGCTGTGGGAGGAATCGTGCTGCCGCGACACCACCGGCCAGATCGTCGCCATTCGCGCCGTCGGCCGCGACGTGACCCGCCGGCACATGGCCGAGGAACAGTCCTACATCCTCGCCCAGGCGATGGAACAGAGCCCGATCGCCACCGCCATCGCCGACACCGACGGGCATGTGCGCTACGTCAACGCCCGCTTTACCGAATGCGTCGGGGCCAACCTGGAAAGCCTCCTGGAACGCAACGAACGCATCTTCCGCGACGCCCACCCGACCGAGGAGGCCTACGAGGCGTTCCTGGGACAGATCCGCAGCGGCCACCCGTGGCGCGGCGAGGTCGCCACCCGCGCGCCCAACGGGACCTCCCGGTGGGAGTTCGTGCAGGTCTCCGCGATCCGCAACCCCGCCGGCTCTGTCACGAACTTTTTGATGCTCCGGGAGGACGTCACCGAGCGCAAGACCCTCGAGTCGCAGCTCCGCCAGGCCCAGAAGCTTGAAAGCATCGGCACCCTCGCCGGCGGCATCGCCCACGACTTCAACAACCTGCTCTCGGTCATCAACGGCTACTCGGAGCTTCTCCTCTCGCGCCCGGACAACGACGAGAAGGCCCAGCGCTTCCTCGGCGAGATCTTCAAGGCCGGCCAGCGCGCCGTGGGCCTCGTGCGCCAGATCCTCACCTTCAGCCGCAAGGTCGAGACCCTCCTCGCCCCCGTCGAACTCAACCAGCTCATCCGCGAGCTCGCCGGGATGCTGCAGGAAACCTTCCCGCGCACGATCGTCTTCGACTTCCAGCTCGCCCCCTCCCTGCCCGCCCTCCTGGCCGACCAGAACCAAGTGCAGCAGATCCTGATGAACCTGTGCGTCAACGCCCGCGACGCCATGCCGGATGGGGGCACGCTCACCCTCGCCACCGAGCCGGTTCCCGGCCGCGACCTGCTCCACCTCGGGGCCGACCCCACCCGCACCTACCAGTGCGTCCACATCAAGGATACCGGCGTGGGCATCCCTCCCGCGGTCCAACAGCGCATCTTCGAGCCATTCTTCACCACCAAGGAAAAAGGCAACGGCACCGGCCTCGGTCTCGCGGTGGTCGAGGGCATCGTCTCCCGGCACGGCGGCTTCATCGGCCTGCGCAGCGCCCCGGGCGAGGGCAGCGCCTTCTCCATCTATCTCCCCGAGACGGCCCAGAACGTCGCCGCCCCCTCCCTCCGCCCGCTCCCTTCGTCCGCTCGCCGCAGCACCGGCCGCATCCTCATCGTCGAGGACGAGGAAAGCCTGCGCAACCTCACCCAGGGTGTGCTCGAGGCCCGCGGCTTCACCGTGCGCACCGTCGACGATGGCGCCAAGGCGCTCGACTTCCTCGATCGCCACGCGGCGGAAATCGACTGCGTGATCCTCGATGTGAATATGCCGCGGCTCAACGGCATCTCTGTTTTCCAGGTGATCCGCCAGAAACACCGGGCCATCGGGGTCATCGTCGTCAGCGGCTACCTCTCCGCCGAGATCAAACAGCAGTTCCTCGACCTCGGGCAGCAGGTCTTCATCCACAAGCCGTTCCGCGTCGACGACATCATCTCCAAGGTCCAGCAGGTTCTCGCCGCCCACCGCGCCCCCTAGTGCCGATGCGTCGCCCCACGTCCAGTCCAGTCCGCCCCTTCTCCGGCACCCGCCGGTGGGTGCTGCTGCTGGCCGCTGCGGTATTCCTCGGACCGGCGCTCCACGCCCTGCCGCCGGCGCACCGCCTGCCCCTCGCGAGCCGACTCATCCTCTCCGCCTTCCTGCCCGCAGATCCGGGCTATTTGCCGCTGGTCGGCACGCCGCCGCTGCGTTTCGCCGAGGCGCCGCCCCCCGCGGTCGGCATTCGTCCGCCGCCGCTGGTCCTTTACGCGCCGCCCGCCCCCAAATCAGGCGAGCCAACGGGCTCCTTGGCCGCGACCGCGGCGACAACCCCGGCAGTCGCCCCAGCCGCCGCCGCCGATCGCCCACCACCTTCGGTGCGGCCCGAGGATTTCCTGCCCTATTTCCAACTGGGCGACGGCGCCTCCGGCTCCGCACCCGGGGACCTCCAATTCACGCCCGCCCTACCCGCCAGTCGGGCCGACTTCCGCCAGAAATGATCATCCCGCGCCTCACTCTGCACCTGCTCTGCGTCTCCAGCTGCGTCTTGGCCGCGGCCTCCACGCCGAACACGCCCGTCGAACGCCACGCGGCGCCCCCGGCGAGCAAGTCCTTCGCGCCCGACGCCGAACTCCCGCCCGACCAGGTCGCCCAAAGCCTGCTCGTCCTGGCCAAACGCATGCACGAGCGAAACGACATCGAGTCCGCCGAGATGGCCTACGTCGAGGTCCTCAACTCGCCGGTCCGCGACGAGATCACCCAGGATGCCCTGCTCGGGTACGCCGAACTGCTCCGCAGCACCGGTCGCGAGACCCGCGCCGCCGCCATCTACGAGAAGTTCGTCGCCACCTATCCCGGAGCCGCGCGCGCCCCGATGGTGCTCATCCAACTCGGCCGCACCCTGCGCGACATGGGGGCCTTCGGCCTCGCCCAGAGCCGTTTCTACGCCGTCCTCAACTCCACCCTCGCCGTCACTCCCGAGAATGTTCAGCGCTATCGCGATCTCGCGCAGTTGGCCAAGTTCGAGATCGCCGAGACCTTCTACCAGCAGGGCGACTATGCCTCCGCGGGCAAGTTCTTCGGCCGCATCAAACTCCTCGATCTGCCCGCCGAGGACCGGGCCCGGGCCGTCTTCCGCGAGGCCTACGCGTTCTTCCTCGATGGCAAACTCGAACAGGCGGTCGTCGCCCTCCGCTCGTTCCTCGAGAACTACCCGCTGCACCCCTCGATGCAGGAAGGCCGCTACCTGCTCTGCATCGCCCTCCGGCGGCTGGGACGCACCCAAGAAGCCCTGACGGAGACACTCACCTTGCTCCGCGCCGCCCAGAGCAAGGCCGAGAGCGACCGGGAAACGTGGACCTATTGGCAGCGCCGCACGGGCAACCAGCTCGCCAACGACTTCTACGAGCAGGGCGATTTCACCTCCGCGCTGACCATCTACCAGACGCTGGCCGAATTGCGCGCCGATCCCGCTTGGCGCTGGCCGGCACTCTACCAGATCGGCCTGTGCTACGAACGACTCCGCCAACAAGACCGCGCCGCCGCGGCGTATCGTGACATCATTGCCGAGTACGACGCCGCCCAAAAAACGAAGACCGTACCCGACGGCTCCGCCGGCGAAGTGCACCAGATGGCTGCCTGGCGCTTGGGCCAGATCGATTGGTCCGGCAATGTGTCCACCTCGGTCCTGAACTTCGCCATGCAACGGTCTGAAACGCCGGCACCCGCAAGCGTGCAATAACGCCCACCCGCGACACACGCCGTTGCGCAAAGGACCGCAGAATGCTCGTTTTCGCCCAGAGCTGAGCGAAAAATTACACCCGCCGCCCGGATGGCGGAACGCGCGACCGACTGGCTAGTTTGTGCTCTACAAAAAGCACAAGCCGCGCCTAGATGCCGCCATGCGCGAAGTCTTGGAGCGTCACCAGCGAATCTGCGACGACCTCTACCAACTCTCGCTCGACGAGAATCGGTTTCTCCTCGAGAACAAACGCCCGTTTGGCAGCGAGCTTCTCCAGCGGCGCCAAGCCCTGCTCGACCAGCTCACCGCCAACCTCGAAGCGCTGAAAGAGGCGCTGGCGCCGGCGCCCGGCGAAGCGCGGGAGATGGCCGAGCTGAAGGAAAAGGTGCGTCAGCGTATTCTCCAGATCATCCATCTCGACCGGGAAAACGAGAAGCTGATCCTGCGCTGCAGCCTCCAAAGCCGCGGCGGTTCGCTGCCGGGCGCTGCTCCGGCACCCACACCCGCGGCCGGCAGCGTCGCCCGCCTCTACGGCAAAGCCCTGCCTCCGGGGTCGCGCTGAAGCGCACCACCCCCGCGGCGGCACCAGCGGCGGGCGCGGAACCCGCCGCAACCGGTGGCCTAGGCCGGGTTTCGCCCGCGGAATCAGCAGGCCTGTCGGCAAAAAAAACGCCAGCCCTCGCGGGCTGGCGTCGGAAGCTGTATCCGTAGGCCGAATCAGGCGGTCGGAACCGACTGGATGGTCTTGAGGATGCGGCCGGCCACGAGGTACGGGTCGGCGGCCGAGTTCGGACGACGATCCTCGAGGTAGCCCTTGTAGCCGTTCTTGATGAAGCTGTGCGGCACGCGGATCGAGGCGCCACGATCGGCCACGCCGTACGTGAACTTGTCGATCGACTGGGTCTCGTGCAGGCCGGTGAGGCGGAGGTGGTTCTCCGGGCCATAGACGGCGATGTGCTCGTCCATGTTCTTGGCGAACGCAGCCATGAGCTTCTCGAAGTAGGCCTTGCCGCCGATGTCGCGCATGAACGTGGTCGAGAAGTTCGAGTGCATGCCGGAACCGTTCCAGTCGAGGGCCGCGTTGAAGGCCCCGAGGATCGGCTTGCAGCGCCATTCGACGTCGACGCCGTAGGTCTCGCAGAGGCGGGTCATGATGTAACGAGCGACCCACATCTGGTCGGCCGCGCTCTTGGAGCCCTTGCCGAAGATCTGGAACTCCCACTGGCCCTTGGCGACCTCGGCATTGATGCCTTCGAGGTTGATGCCAGCGTCGAGGCAGATGTCGATGTGCTCCTCGACGATCTGGCGCGCGATGTCGCCCACGTTCGAGTAGCCGACACCGGTGTAGTACGGTCCCTGCGGGGCCGGGTAGCCGCCCTCGGGGAAGCCGAGGGGACGACCGTCCTGATAGAGGAAATATTCCTGCTCGAAGCCGAACCAGGTGCCCTCATCATCCGGAATGGTGGCGCGGGAGTTGGTGGGATGGGCCTCGCCGGTGTGGAGGAAGGTCTCGCACATCACCAGCACGCCGTTCTTGCGGGTCGGATCGACGAACACGGCGACCGGCTTGAGCACGATATCCGAGCTCTTCCCCTCGGCCTGACGAGTCGAGCTCCCGTCGAAGCCCCAGAGCGGGAGGTCTTCGACCTTCGGGAAGCTGTCGAATTCCTTGATCTGCGTCTTGCTGCGAAGGTTCGCCATCGGCGTGTAACCGTCGAGCCAGATGTATTCCAGTTTGTACTTGGTGGCCATAGGGAGGAGTTGAGGAGGTTGTAGAGAAAGAGATTGTCGCAGAATCCGGCAAGCCCTTGCGGGTTGGGCGCCTTGGAGCCCGCCGGTTTTGAGCAGCACACATGCCAGTGGAAAGGAAAATCTCAGCCGCACGCATGCTTCCGGCCATTTCTCGCCTCATCCGGTGCTTGTCTCCCCACGGCATTCGCCCGACCCTCGCCCCGCCTCATGGAGCAAGTCAAAGACACCGGCCGCGCCCTCGTCCGCATCGGCTTCGACGGCCGCGTACACAAAATCTTCCGCGGCCACATGGCCCGCGAGCGGTTCGAGAACGAAGTCCGCGTGCTCCGTCACCTCGCCGAACACGGCTGCGATTACGTCCCCAAGCTCCTCGAGTCGGTCCCCGGCGAGCTCAAGATCGTCACCACCAATTGCGGTCAGCGCGTCGATCACCTCGCCCCGGAGCGCATGAAGGAGATCTTCGACTCCCTGCTCGCCTTCGGCGTGCGCCATCAGGATGCCACCCAGCGCAACATCACCTACGACCGCCGCGCTGGCCGCTTCTGCATCATCGATTTCGAGTTCTCCCAGCTCCTCCACGCCCCCGAGCTCTCCCCGCCGCCCCCGCCGCCCGACGCGCCGCGCATGCCCGGCTATTGATCTCCCCTCCTCCTCCCGCTCCACCATGGGCCCCACCCCCGACTCCTCCGGCCACCACTTCGCTGTCCACTGGTCCGGCATCACCGACCGCGGCCGCATCCGCCAGAACAACGAGGACGCCTTCCTCGCCCTCGCCGTCGACGGTCACGGGGTGCACCACCTCGGCAAGATCGGCGACTCCTCGCTGGCCCGCTCCGATTTCATCTTCGCCGTGAGCGACGGCATGGGCGGCGCCAACGCCGGCGAGTTCGCCAGCCGCATCGCCGTCGACCGTATCACCCGCCTCATGGCGCGCAGGTTCCGCACCTCCGCACAAGGCATCGACGCCGGTTTCTCCGACATCCTCGCCGAGCTCTTCTCGCAGATTCATCACGACCTCCTGCGCCTCGGTTCCAGCTACGAGGAGTGCAGCGGAATGGGCGCGACGCTCAGCCTCGGCTGGCTCACCCCCGGCTGGCTCTACTTCGCCCACGTCGGCGACAGCCGCATCTATTACCTGCCCGCGACCGGCGGGCTCCAGCAGCTCACGCACGACCATACCCATGTCGGCTGGCAACGCCGCACCGGCAAGATCAACGAACGTGAAGCCCGCTCGCACCCCGGCCGCGTCTCGCTCCAGCAGGCCCTCGGCGCCGGCTACCAGGTGATGGACCCGCACATCGGCGCCGTCGGCATGCAACCCGGCGACCAGCTTCTGTTCTGCACCGACGGTCTCGTCGACGGTCTCTGGGACCGCCGCATCGAGGAGGCGATCCGGCAGCCCGAGGCCACCCAAGTCGCCGTGCCGGCGGCCAAGCGGCTCGTCGATGAAGCCCGGGAATCCTCGCGCGACAACCTCACGGCCATCGTCGTCGAACTCCATCCTCCGGCGACGTAACACCCGCCTCGCTCGGCGCGCCGGGAATGAACTTGCGTTCCCGCACTCCGGCGACGGCAATTTTCCGCTCCCGTGCCGGACCCAAGACGAACGCTGCTCCAACATCCCGACCGCTGGCGGTGGTTGGCGATGGTCGTCGCCACCGCCGTGTTCTGCTTCTTCGTCGGGCGTTTCTACATCCCCGGCCAAGGCTTCACGGCGCTAATCTGTTTCGGTGATGCCTATGAGGAACGGCGCCTGCCGGAGATCACCCGCGACATCGTCTACGTGGTCCCCCAATCGACCGGCTACGACGCCCAGTGGTACGCCCAGGTGGCGGTCCGGCCCGATCTGCGCAGCCCCGAGGTGGCGGCCTCCGTGGACAACCTGCCCTACCGCGCCCGGCGTATCCTTTTCCCCATCGCAGCCCATCTGCTGGGTGGCGGCGTGCCCGACCGCGTGCTCGGGGCGTACGCGCTCCAGAACGTGGTCTCGTGGTTCCTGCTCGGCCTGGTGCTGCTGCACTGGCTGCCGCCCCGCGACTGGGGCAACACCCTCCGTTGGCTCGCGATCCTGTTCTCGTTCGGACTCGCCTTCAGCGTCCGCAACGCCCTCGTCGACGGCCCCGCCTTGCTGTTGCTCGCCTGCGGCATGCTGTTGTTGGAGAAAGGACGCGATTGGTGGGCGGCCCTCCTCCTGGGTCTGGCGGGGCTCGGCAAGGAGACCACGATCCTCGCCGGGGCGGCCCTTGTCCGCGGTCCGTTGCGGACCATCGCCGACTGGCGTCGGCTCCTCCTGTGTCTCGGCCTGGTCGTGCTCCCGCTGGCGCTGTGGCTGGTCTATCTCACCCACCTTTTCGGCCTCGGCAGCGGCGAGATCGGCGCCCGCAACTTCGCTCCGCCCTTCGTCGAATTCTGGCACAAGATCGCCGGCAGTCTCGGCTCGCTGGACCAGTTCCCGTCCTCGCTGATCGACGAGTTCGAGAATCTCTGCCTCGTCATTTCGCTGGCCGTGCAGGTTCTGTTCTTCGCCCTGCGCCCGCGTTGGCAGCAGCCGTGGTGGCGCATCGGCGCGGTGTTCAGCGTGCTGGTGGCTGTTCTGGGCGAGGCGGTCTGGGAAGGCTACCCCGCCGCGATCGCCCGGGTCGTCCTGCCGTTGACCTTGGCGTTCAACCTCACGCTGCCTCGCGGCCCGCGCTGGTGGCCGGTGTTTGTGTTGGGCAACCTCACGCTGCTCTGCGCCCCCACCTTCACCCGCCTGCCCTTGGGCATCGAACGTTCGGCCATCGAGGCACCCAAGGCCCTGCTGGCCTCGGCCACCACGGCCCAGCGAATCGAGGTGCGCTATGTCGGTCCCTGGCACCTCGCCGAGCACTCGGTGTTCGAGAGCTGGCATTGGACCAATGGATCGGTCGAACTCGAGGTCGTGAACCCGCACTCCTTTCCGCTGGAGGCCGACCTGACGTTCGGCCTCAACAGCCGCGATCACCGCACCGTGGCGGTGCGCTTCGGCGAAGCGACGCTCTGGTCCGGCCCGTCCGACCCGGTGCGGCGCGACGTCGCCATCCGCCGGATCCGGCTGCTGCCCGGGACCAACCGTATCGGCTTCCTCAGTGATACTCCCCCCGTCCCGCCCACCATGAAGCGTGATACCCGGCCGCTCGCCTTCCGTATCTACGATCTGAAGCTCCGCATCGGGAACGCCGCCCCCGCGTCCTGAGCCGCTCGGCCACCGCATGCTGCTCGTCGACCTCACCCACACCAGCCACACCACCGCGTGCACCGGCATCCAGCGGCAGGCGCGGGGCGTCTTCGGCGCGCTCCAGCGCTGCGCCGCCGCCACCGGCGTCTGCTTCGACCCCTTCGCCGCCGCGTGGCGCTGTCTCGACGAACACGAGCTCCGGCTCGCCCGCGGCGCTCCAACCGACAGCGGCGCGCAGCGGTCCGCGAGTTGGCCGTTGCAGCGAAAACTGCGCAGCTGGACCGCCCGCCTCGCCGGCCGGACGCCACCGCTCCCCCCGGCCGATGGTTTCGTCTGCGCCGAGATCTTCTCTCCGCGGGTGGCCGGCGCGTTGACTCCGATTTTCAATCACACCGGGGGGCCCCGCGTGGCCTTCTTCTTCGACACCATCCCCCTCACGCATCCGGAGTTCACGCCACCCAAGACCGTGGCGCGTTTTCCGGCCTACCTGCGCGAGCTTTTACTCTTCGACGGCATCGCCGCCAACTCCCGCACGACCGCCGACTCGCTGCTCGCCTACTGGCGCTGGTTGGGCGTCGCCACGCCTCCGGCCGTGACGGTGCTTCCGCTCGGCGCCGAGTCGCCGGCCGACCGAGCCCCCGTCGACCGTCCCCCCGGCGCCCCCGCGCGCATCCTGTGTGTGGGCACGATCGAGGGGCGCAAAAATCACCTCGCGTTGCTTGCGGCCGCCGAAGCGCTCTGGGCGGAGGGGCTGCACTTCGAATTGCGACTCGTGGGCATGCCTCGCCCCGAAACCGCCGCGCCCGCCCTCGCCCAACTCCGCCGCCTGCAGGCGGCCGGTCACCCGCTCCGGTTCGATGGCGTGTTGGATCAGCCCGCGCTCGAAGCGGCCTGGCGCGAGTGCAGTTTCTCGGTCTATCCGTCGATGATCGAAGGCTTCGGCCTTCCGGTCATCGAAAGCCTGACCTTCGGCAAACCCTGCGTCTGCGCCGCCACCGGCGCGACCGGCGAACTGGTCTCCGGCGGCGGTTGCGTGGGCGTCGCCTCGCCCGACGCCGCCGGCTTCGCGACGGCGATCCGCCAACTGCTCACCTCACCCTCCGCTCTCACCCGCCTCGCCGCCGAAGCGCGCAACCGCGCCGTGCCCACGTGGGAAGACACCGCCCGCCATCTGCTCGACTGGATGCAGTCGCTGCCTCGGCGCTGAGGCCACCCTGCCGCCCCGGCCGGTCAAAACTCCGGCCAGAATCGGTAGAGCGCGTGCGGCATGCAGAGCGAGGTAAGGACGATTCTCCAGGCAAGATTTCGATCGGTCGGAACCAGCAGCAGGAATCCGACGCTCATCGGCAAGCAGGCGCGGGCGACCGCCCAGTACCCCGCCCACACCCAATCCCCCAGGAACCAGAAAAGCACCGCGAAGGGCAGTGTCATGCGCACCCACGGTGAATCATCGGTCGTTGCCCGTCGCAGCAGGTAGATCGATTGATACCCCAACCCGAGCATCGCAAGCGGGCCGAAGATGTGGCGCAAATGAGGCTCCCCCTCGGCAATGGCCAGGCCGCAGGTCCGGAGGTGCCGCAGAATGGCCGCACCGGGCCAATCGAAGTTGCCGGTCAAAGCTTGGTCGCCCACCGGCACCAGAAACACGAGCAGTGCCACCCAGACAACCACCGGAGCCACCGCACAAAAACCCGCCGCCAGACGGGCGGCCCAGACCGCTCGCGGGGCTCCCTTTCGGGGCGAGAACAGGCTCACCGCCAGCACACTCGTCTCGCGAACCAGCCCGGCCGCAGCCAACGCACACACCGCAATCCGGCCACGGCCCGCCTCGAGGGCCGCCACCGCCAGCACAATCAGCAGAGTCGCCGGCAGATCCGTGAGCGCCAGATGAACGCTTTCGAGAGTGCCGAGACTGCAGAGCGCCGCCGCCCAGAGCAACGTGCCGGGCAGACCGCCCGCGGCGAAACGACGGTGGAGATACCAGGCGAGGACCAGCCACGCCGCCACATTCAACAGCGCATAGACCTGCACGGCTGCCCACGCCTCCCCGGCGCCGCCCAGAAACGCGAGCACCGGCAGAAGAATACGGCGGGAGCGATAGCGCGGGTTGTCGAGCGCGTGCTGCACTTCGGGATCGCCCACAACGGGCCGTGCCGCCAACTGGGCGTAGAACTGGCCGTCATATCCTGCCCGCGGATAGGTCGTCACCTCGCGTCCCTGCAGCTCGGGAATCCGCCGCTCGGCGAAGTCGTCGCCAAATCGCACCAACGACGCAAACCCGTCCAGTGGACGCCAGTGCGCCCCAACACCGGCGAGGAAGTAGCCGATCACCAGCAGGCGGATCACCCACTGGATCACCCGTTGGCGTTGGTCCGAGGGTTTAGGGCACCGCTGGCCGTCCCCTGCGACGCTGGTCTGGGCCGGTTCATCGCGTTGCACGCCGATCACCAGACCAGACGCAGGTTGACCGAGTAAAGCGTATTTCCCGAACCCGCCCGCCGCCCGCTTCAATAGGCCGATTTCGGCGGGAAAACCACTTCGCGGACCGTGCGCAGCAGGATGAGCAGATCCATCACCGGCGTCCAGGTACGGACGTAGTCGATGTCGTTCTCCACGCGTTTGAAGAGCAGGCCGACGTTGGTGATCTCGCCGCGGAAACCCCGGCACTGCGCGAGGCCGGTGATCCCGGGCTTCACGAAATGCCGCATCCGATAGTGGGCGACAAAGCGGGCGAATTCGTCGTCGTGCTGGACGAGGTGGGGCCGCGGACCGGCCACGCTCATCTCGCCGAAGAGCACATTCAGGAACTGCGGAATCTCATCGAGGCTGGTCTTGCGCAGGAACCGCCCCAACGGGTAGATCCGCGAATCGCCCGCGGTCGCCTGCACCGCCTCGCCCTCGCGGCCGGCCAGGTACATCGTCCGGTATTTGAAGATCAGGAACGTCTTCCGCCCGGCGCCGTAACGGACCTGACGGAAAAAGACCGGCCCCGGCGCCTGGAACTTCTGGGCGAGCAGCACCAGCAGCGTGAGCGGCGGCAGGACGAAGAGCACCACCGGCAGCGCCACCGCGATATCGAACACCCGTTTGATCCCGCGATTCACCGGATTCTCGAGCGGCTCGTCACCATCCGAGATCACGTCGATTCCGGCGTCGGTGTGCTCCAGCTCCAACGGGCGGCGCAGGCCACCATCGAGATTCTCGACCAACCGCACGCGGCAGCCGGCCTCGCGGGCCGTGGCCATCACCTGCTTGGTCTCGGTCGCGTCGAGGTAGAAAAGCGGGAGGACGACCTGTGTCACGGGATCCCGCTCGAGAATGCTCCGCAGCTCATCGACGTAGCCGATCCGCCGGCTTCCGTCGCCGAGCGCGTCGTTGCGCCGCGTCACAAAGCCGAGAAGGTCCACGCCCAGTTTCTGCTGCTCCACCAGCCAGACATCGAGACCGGGAGTCTGTAGCGGGCTGCCGACCACAATCGTGGAAATCGAGCGCGACTTGAAAACGATCCGGGCGAGCAACCGCGGCAGGTAGCGGTTCAACACGATCAGCATCGCGCCCACCATGCCCAGATAGGTGCCGAGGAAGACGCGGCTGATGTTGGCATCCTTGATCGCGAAGGCCACGCCGAACAGCACCAAGGCCAGGCGGGCCAGCTGCTGGACGGTGAGATAGATCACATCGCTCCAGGAGAGCCGCGGCAACCGGTCGGCCCAGCCACCGTAGACGCGGGAGGAGACCAGCGTGCCGATGAACGTCGCCAGCAGGTAGAGGCTGAAGTTGAAACCGGGCGCAAGTTTCACCCAACCCGTCATCTGCGTGAAGATCGTGAGCACGTGGAACGCGCCGGTGGTCAGCAGTGTGACCCAGATGCTGTGCAGCGAGACGAGACCGTCTAAACGATTGCGGAGCATGGTTGCGGTGCGGTTGTTGATTGAGTTTTAACGGCAACAGCTTAACCGCGCCAAGCCGCGAAATGAATCAGGCCGGGGCCCAGTCGTTCCTTAGGGGTTTGCCCGAGGCCTGCGGAGCACGGCCCCCGTTGGCGGCGCCGTCGACGGAACCAGCGCCGGGGCAGGTGTTTACCCCGCGCGTAGATTTGCGCTGATCTGAAACACCGCGGAGATGATTCCGTACGCGAGCAAGGCCACAAAACCCGCCGCGACCAGCAGCGCCCCCACCGACACCACGCCGATGAACGCACTCACCTGCCGCGCGATCCGTTGGCGGTAGTCGCGTGCGATGTCCTTCAGGCTCGGCACCACGTTGCCGGTGGTCTCGCCCACCGCGAGGACGTCGAGCACCAGGGGCGGGAAAAACCCGGTGCCCCCGAGCGCACTCGCGATGCCGGCGCCCTCCGCGATCTTGCCGCGGGCCTCCGCAAAAGCCTGCCGGAAAACACGGTTCTGAATCGTGCGCTCCGTCATCGCCAGCGCGGGCAACGTGCTGATCCCGTTCTCGAGCAACAGACCGAAGGCCTGGCTCAGCCGCAGGATGTCGTTGGCCACCAGAAATGCCCCGACCCCGGTCACTTTCAGCAGCCAGCGGTCCGTGACCAGGCGCCCTTCCGGCTTGCGCCGCCACGCCCAGAAGATCGACGCGCCGGCAAACCCGACGAGCACGAAGAACCAGCCGTAGGAAACGAGGAAATGGGCCAACCCCATCAGCAACCGCGTCGAGAACGGCAGCGTGCCCTGGAGCGACGAGAGCAACGTCTCGATCCGCGGCATCACGAAGAAGAGCACCACCAGGAGCACGACCACCGCCATGCCGAGAATCAGCGCCGGATAAGCCAGGGCCCCGACGAGTTTCGCGCGGATCTCCGCCCGCTCCTCCATGTCGGCCACCAGCCGCTCGAGCACGCCGCCCAACCGGCCCGTCGCCTCACCGGCCTGCACGAGGTTCACCGTGGCCTCCTCGAACACGTTGCCGTGGGCCGCCAGCGCCTGCGACAGCGACTGCCCTTGGCTGAGCTGGTCCCACAGGGCCGCCGCCAACGCCCGCAGCGTCGGGTCGCTCAGCCGCCGGCTGAGCAGTTTCACGCCGTCCGCAACCTGGATACCACTGCCGACCAGGCCCAGCAACGCCCGCAGAAACGGCTGGGCATGTTCGCGGCCGAAGCGCTTCGCCCCGCCGCCCCCGATCGTGCCGAGCGAGAACGCGCCCTCGGCCGCCGCGGGCTCCGCCGCCCCACCCTCCTCCAGCCGCGACGGCGTGAGCTGCCGCGCCCGGAGCTGGGCGAGCGCCTGCTTGCGCGAAGCGGCCTCGAGCCGGCCCCGGGTCTCGGCCCCCTGGACGTCGCGGGCGATGTAGCGGAAGATCGGCATGGTCGGTCAGCTCTGGCCTCCGATCGCGGACGTTACAGGAAAGGACCGCCGGGCTGGGGCCTCCGTACCCGAAACCCGAAACTCGAAACTCGAAACCGTGAACGCGCCCGCCTTCATGTCCCCTTGCCCTCGGCCATCGACAGCACGCGGACGATCTCGTCGAGCGTCGTGAGGCCGGCGCGGACCTGTTTCCAGCCGGCCAGTTCGAGCGTGGCCATCCCGGCCTCCACGGCGGTCTTGCGGATGAGCCGCGCCGACTCGCGTTGCACAATCAGGTCGTGCAGGCGGTCCTCGACGCGCAGGATCTCGAACACGCCGACCCGCCCCTTGTAGCCAAGTCCGCGACACGCCTCGCAACCGACCGCCGAGGGCAGCTCGTGCACGCCGTCGGCCAACTCGGCCGGCAGGCCGAGCACGGCGAGCTCGTCGACCAGCTTGTGCCGCGCGATCGGCGCGGGCCGCGAACAGTGCGGGCACAGGCGGCGCACGAGGCGCTGAGCGATCACGAGTTCCACGCCCGAGGCGATGAGGAACGGTTCGATGCCCATGTCCGTCAGGCGCGTGATCGCGCCGGGGGCGTCGTTGGTGTGGATCGTGGAAAAGACGAGGTGACCGGTGAGCGAGGCGCGGATGGCGATGTCGGCGGTGTCGCGGTCGCGGATTTCGCCGACCATGATGACGTTCGGATCCTGGCGCAGGATGTGGCGCAACCCTTCGGCGAACCCGAGGCCGATCTCCGGGCGCACCTGCATCTGGTTGGCGCCGGGCACCTCGTACTCGATCGGGTCCTCGATGGTGATGATACGCTTGTCGGTGGAGTTGATCCGGCGGATGAAAGCGTTGAGCGAGGTGCTCTTGCCCGAGCCCGTCGGCCCGGTGACGAGGATGATGCCGTGCGGCAGACCGAGCACGGCGTCGATCTTCGCCTGATCCTCGGCACCCATGCCGAGCTGCTCGAGGGTGAGCGCGTTGTTCTTCTTGTTGAGGAGACGCAGCGAAACGCTCTCGCCGTAGATCGTGGGGATCGTCGAGAGGCGGATGTCGAGCACGGTGTCGGCGGCGCGGTAGCCGATGCGACCGTCCTGCGGGAGGCGGCGCTCGGAGATGTTGAGCTTCGCCATGATCTTCAGGCGCGAGGTGATCGCGTCCTGGAAGCGTCGCAGGTTGTCGGGCACGGGCACCGGGACCAGCAGGCCGTCGATGCGGTAGCGGATGCGCAGGGTCTCCTCCTGCGGCTCGAAATGAATGTCGGTCGCGCCGTCGGTCACGGCCTGGGCGAAGACCTTGTTCACGAAGCGGATGACGGCGGCGTCCTCGTCCTCCTCCTCCTCGGCCACGACCTCGGCCACGGTGGTGTCGCCATCGAGCGAATCGGAGCCGACGCCGAGGTGGTCGGTGAGGTACTTCGCGATCTTGTCCGGTGCGGCGAGGACCCAGTGCGGCTCCCGGTCGCAGGCGGCGAAGACCCAGTCGTCCATCCGGCCTTCCGGCGGCCACGCGGTGGCGAGGCAGAGCGTGTCGGGCTGATCGGTCGCCACGGGCACGCAGCAGTATTCGTGAACCAGACGCACGGGCAGCTGCTGCAGCTGCTGCAGGCTGAACTGATCGGGGGCGACGACCTCCAGCCCGGCCTCGGCGGCCAGCTGGGCCAGCGCCTGCTCGGGGGCGATGCGCAGGGCGTGCGCCAGCTGCACCAGGCGCTCCCCGCGCGCCGCCTCGAGCACGCGCTCGCGGGCGTCGGACGCGAGGCCGGCGAGTGACGGAAGTTCGGTGACGAGGGAGCGGCTCATGGCTGGGGCGGCGGCGGCTGGGGCGGCTGGGGTTGGCCCTGGGGCATGGGTTGCGGCAGCGGCGGACCGCCGGGCTGGCCGCTCGTCTGCCGCAAGGCGCGGCGGCGGCGGAGCTCCTCGATGATGCGGTTGCGGCGTTCCTGAATCTCGGGCTCCGAAAGGGCCGGGCCGGCCGTCGGCTGAGGCCCGGCGAGTCCCGGCGCAGGGGCGGCCGCCACCGGACCGGCCAAGTTCACGGCCACATTCACGATCTGCGGCTCCTTCATGGTGAGTCGCACCGACTGGCCTTCGAATTCGACCGTCACGGCTTCGCTCGTCGCGTCGTAGGCGGTGACCCGCAGGCCACTGTCGCTCTCGCCCACCGCCAGCCAGACCGACCGGTTGTTGGCGGTATCGAAGACCGCGAAACGGGTCTTGCCCTCGAGCGCGACGATCCCGCGCAGCTCCAGGCGCCCGTTCTGGGGCGCGGCGACCGCGGCCACGTTGCCCGCGGGCAGGAACGGCGAGTTGCGCAGCAAGGACTCCGGCGTCGCCTCGGCCGCGCCGGCGACCGCCAGCGCGAGGGCCGCAAACAGGATTTGGGAGGGGCAGCGGCTCACGGGGAGAATCACTGGGCAGCCGCGCCGGCGGGAGCCGGGGCAAGTTTGATCTTCGGTTCGACCAGCCGGCGCGTGGCCGACTCGCCCAGCTGTTCGCGCGCGACGCGATCAGCATCGGCAGTGGTGCGCAGGATACGCGGTTGGATGAAGAAGATGATCTCTTCGCGGGTCTTCTCGTGCTTGTTGCTGCCGAACAGCGCGCCGAGGACGGGAATCTCGCTCACCAGCGGAAAGCCGTTGCGGGTCTTGCCGTTGAGGTCCTTCTGCAACCCCGCCAACACCACGATCTCGCCGTCCTGCACGCTGATGAACGACTTCGCCGTACGCTTGTCGATGAGCGGCTGTTTGTCGGCGTTGTCGGTGTAGCCGGCGACTTCGTCGGCGCTCTGCTCAATCTCCATCTGGATCGTGCCGTCGGTGCCGATGAGCGGCTTCACCGTGAGTTCGAGACCGATGTTCTGGTAGCTGTAACTGTTGCGGGCCCCGACGGTGGTGGACACATCGCTGTAGGCCGAGGTGATGATCGGCAACGCCTTCGCCACGGTGATGGTGGCCTCCTGGTTGTGGGTGGTCGTGATGCTCGGCACGGAGAGCACGCGCACGTTGTTCCACAAGTTGCTCGTGGTGACGTTGGCCGTACCGGAGAACGTGTCCTTCCCGCCTGCGACCTGGTTGACGACGATGTCCGCGAGACTGAAGCCCTGCCCGGTCACGCCCTTGACTCCCGTCACCCGATTGCCGGCCACGGTGATCCCGTTGAAGGCGTCGATGCCTCGCTGCAACGTCTTGCCCACCGTGACCGAGGCGATCAGCACGTCGATCTGCACCTGCGGCAGCACCACGTCGACCTCCTTCACCAGACTGCGGATCAGGTTGAGGTCGTCCT
>JAHFTC010000153.1 GCA_023269585.1 Opitutaceae bacterium | reverse complement strand
GATGCGCGGGGGTTCCGCAGCTTCGCCAACTACCGTATCCGCATCCTGTTTCACTGCGGCAAACTCGATCTCAAGCCGCTCCCGGCACCCCAATCCTAGCCACTAGAAAACCGGAAGAGCCCCAACTTTCCCCGTCCGGGCTCGCGCTCGTCGTCGTCGGCCTGCGGGCGGGGCCCCGCGCCAGCGCCCGCTCGCCGCGGCGCAAGGGCTCCGCCGCCGTTGTTTCTGTCGCCGTTTTGCCTTTCGCGGGCTTCCGCACACGATGCGTCACCTCTTCACCCCGACGCCCCATCCCATGAGCGAAGCCCCCGCCCCGCCGTTCACCGAAACCGAACTTTCCGCCGCGATCGCCGAGCTGCCACCGGTCTCCTCCGTGCTCCAGCGCACGCTCGTCGTGCTGAGCGACCCGCAGAGCGATCTCGACGACATCGCGCGGCTCGTGCGCTCCGAGACGGTGCTCGCCGCCCAGGTGCTGCGCCTGGCCAACAGCGCCCTCTTCGCCCTGCCCAATCCGGTTTCCTCGATCGAGGAGGCCATCCAGCGGCTCGGCTTCGCCGAGGTGCACCGACTCGTCTGCGCGCTCGGCAGCCGGCAGCTCTTCCTGCGCCCGCTCACCCACGTCGGTTTTGATGCCGTCGCTCTCTGGGGCCACACGCTCGCCGTGGCCGTTTGCGCCGAGACGCTCGCCCGTCTCGCCCGCACGGACCGCAGCATCGCCTACCTCGCCGGCATCCTCCACCCCGTCGGGATGGTCGCGCTCGACCGCGCCGCCCAGGCGCGCCGCCTCAAGCCGCGCCTGGCGGAACAGCCGCTCTCCGAGTGGGAGCACGCCGCCTTCGGCACCGACAACGCCGCGGTCGCCGCCCGCGTGCTCCGGCAATGGAAATTCCCCGACACGCTCGCCGCCGTCGTCGCGGGCCGCTACCTGCCGGGCGCGGCCGGCGAGCAGGTCGCCGACGCCAGCCTGCTGCATGCCGCCAGTCTCCTCGCCGAGAAGATCGGTTCCGCCCTGCCCGGCGAACAGGGGCTGTTCCTCCCCGCCGCCGACCGCCTCGCCGCCGCCGGCCTGCAGTGGGAGGACTTTGGCGACGCCGAGATCGAGGCCGCGCAAAACCTCCAGCGCACCCGCGCGCTGCTCAATCTGGCCTGAGCCGGGGCCAGTCTTTCGGTCGCGCCGTTCCCTTGGGCGTCCGTTGCCCGGGTTGCGCCGCGAAAGGCGGCCGACGCCTCCTCGTTCACCGGGAGGTCCGGCACTCGCCACTCGACCCTTCTCTCGCCGGCAAAGGTGCGCTGAGGTCTCGATGCAGACGAGTATCGAGGGATGAGTGCCGAACCGTCGGTGGCACAATTCGAGTACCTCGGCCGTTCCGGTTTCGCCTCCCGTGATCTGGCTCTCGTCGCTCAACGCTCGACCCTCGTCAGCAGCATCACGGCTCAGGGCGATGTGACCTTCAGGCGGACAAATTTCTGCGTCTCGCTGGCGCTATGCGGGAGAACGATGCGGAGCAGTTCGACCCGACCGTCGCCGTCGGCATCGGGGGAGACGACGCTCGGCGTGAGCGCGCGCGCCGTCCAAGTCGTGAGGTCCACGGAGGTCTCGAGTGTCAGCGCGGCCGCGGCGGACTTGTTGTGCCGATAGATGAAGGCGACGGAGCCGGCGTCGCTCACCGCGCCGGGCGCGAGTGCGCCCGAAGGCTGGAGCGGGCTGGTCCCGAGCGCGTACTCGAGGAGGTTGCCGAGGCCGTCGCCGTCGGGATCGGCTGTGCCCAAAGCATGGGCACCCGTGAGTCCGGCGGCCGCGGCCCAAGCGGCGTAGGTGTTGGTGGAACCAAACTCGTAGGCCCCGGTGTCGGGCTGGCTATCGCGCGGCGTGCCGTAGAGATCCGCGGGCGGCGGGTTGAGGGCGGAACCGGCGTTGATCCCGGGGCAGTCGGCCCGCAGCACGCCGTCGAACGCAGCGGGATTGGCATAGGGCACCAGGGTGGTGATGATGGGATCCTGGCCCTTGGGCTGAGGCACGCCGGGGACGGCGTGATAGAAGAGGTTGTGGTCGTAGCGCGCAGCGTAGGCTCCCTCGATCGTGCTCCACGCGCGATCGAGGCCGGGGAAGATGTTGTTGTAGATCTCGACCCCGGTGGACAACGCGTAGGTGGGGAGCGAGACGTCGTAGTGGGTGGGAGTCACGACCCGAGCCTGCACCTGGAACTGGTCGTTTTCGACATGGACGACGGAGTTGTGGCGAAACACGAAGCCTTTGCAGTAGAACTTCCCGTGGATCATGTTGCCCGAGGAGGGGCCGAAGACGTTGTTCTCGAGCAACCAATCCTCGGAGATGTAGACGTTGGGATTTGTAGGATACTGGGCGTCGTTGCGATTCTGGAGCATCAGGCCCATCGACTCGATATGGTAGATGCGGTTGCCCCGGATGATGAGGTGGCGGTTGGCGTCGAGGGGCCGGCCGTCGGACTCCATGAAGCACTGGATCCCGTCGACGTGGGCGCCCCAGTCGGCCACGCCGTCGTCGATCCCGTCATCCAGATCGTGGATGCTATTGCCCTCGATCAGGACGGTGTCGCAGCCGGTGGGGTTCATCCCGTCGAGCGAGTTGTGGTGGATATGGCAGCGCCGGATGGTGAGGTCGTTGCCCCGCATGACGATGCCGACCGCCACCCGGGTGATCTCGCAGTCCTGAATTGTCACCGAGCGGGCGCGACGGATGACGACGCCGTTCTTGCTCATGTTCGCGACCGAGCCCGTGGTGGGGCCGGCGCGGTTGATGATGCAGTTCTCCAATCGCACCAAGTTGACCGAGGCGATGCCCACGCCGTCGGCGATGGTCAAACCGATGAGCCGCACGCGCAGGTCGAGATTGCCGTTCCACGTTTCGGGCCCGCCCCAATAACCGTGGAAATAGACCTTGGCGACGACCGGCGTCGCGCCCGGCGCGGCCATGAACGTAACCCAGTCGGTGTAGGGCGCGGGGAGATTCCCGCCGACGGTGGCGTCGATCGAGATGGCATCATAACTACCGTCGTGGAGGAGCACGAGTTCGCCGCCGCGCAGCAACGGCCGGACCTTGGCCATGGTCTTGTAGGGTTTGGCGGCGCTGCCGTCACCGGTCGTGTCGTTGCCGTTGATCGCATCGAGGTGATGGCGCGCGGTCGCGGGATCGGGTCGGGGCAGGTCCTCTCGCGACACAAGGGGACTCACCGTGAGGCGGGCCGCGGCGGACTCCGTCGTGCCCGTGCTGTCGGTAACGCGCACCTTGATCAGGGCGCCATTGTCGGCCGTCACGGCGTCCGGCAAATAGAGCGTGCCGGTGTTGGCTCCAATGGCGGTGGTCAACAGGACGTCGTTCTTGAACCACTGATAGCTCAACGGCGCCGTGCCGGTGGCTAGGACCGAGAAGGCGCCGATCTGCCCCGGGACAAGGGTGTCGGCGACGGGTTGGCGGGTGATCACCGGAGCAGCCACCGCGGCTGCGGTCCACAAAGAGAGCAAGAGCCCGCAGCGGAAGAAGACCGGCATAGCAACAACCTGCACCTACAGAGGCCACGCCACAACGCTCCGAAGACGGCGGCGGGGCGGTTTACGGATTCCCGACAATCTGCGGACCTACACGCCGGGGGCACCGTTACCCTCCGGCCGGCGGCCTTCCACGATTCGCCGGCGACCGGATCCACCCCGAATCGCCCGGACCGCCGCGTCGGCGCACACACCGGTCGAAACAGCGCCGCGCGACCCAAGACTAGGACACGAAAAAGGCCCGGGCTTTCGGCCCGGGCCTCGCAGGAATTGCTTGGGTTACTCCGCGCTCTTGCGGGAGCGTGCGCCGCCGGAACGAGCGCCCCCGGCCTTGCGCGCGGGCTTGGCCTTCGCGTTGAGCCAGAGCTCGTCCTTGGCATTGCGGTTGAACCAGAAGATCTCGCCCGCGTGTTCGGCGAAGACCGGCTTGGCGTCCTCGCTCTCCGGCACCTCGAGGCCGGCCCGGACGAGCGCCTCGACCAGGTCCGCCTGCGACAGCCCGAGGACGTCGGCGAGCGGACCCGGCGCCGCGCTGAAGGAGGCGCTGCGCTTGTTCTTCGTGAAGTGCGGGCGGATACGCGCGAAGACCGAATTGTCGCCAGCAACCGGATTCGCCGCCGGTTGGTCGGCGGGCGCGGTTGCGGCTTCGTCTTGGGGGGCCGGTTCGACGGGAGCCACCGGAGCGGCGGCGCTCTCGGCCGCCACCGGTTCGGCCGGCGCGGCGGGCGCGACGGGCCAGACCGCGACCGGCACCACCGCGGGCTGCGGCGCGGGCGCGCCACCGCGTTCCGCCGCCTCGTCCTCCTCCGCCGTGGTGTGCGCCTCGCCGGCGCGCTGCTCCCGGGCGTTGATCCAGATCTGGCCGCCCTGACCGCGGTTGAGCCAGTAGAGGAAGCCGTTCAACTCGAGGAAGACGGGCTTGGCCTGCGGGTCCTCGGTGAGCTTCAGACCGAGCTTGGCGAACGCCTCCATCAGCTCCGCTTCCTGGTGACGCAGCGCGCGCGACAGGTAGCTCGTGCTGCCGGACCAACCGCGGCCGCGGCGGTTGCGGCGCATCATCGGGCGCAGCTTCGCGAGCAACGGCTCGCCTTCCGGCAACGGAGGGGACGAGGCGGGCTCGCGCTGCTGCTGCGGCGGCGACTGCTGCGGCTGCTGCTGACGGGGCTGCTGGCGCGGCTGTTGTTGGTTCCGCTGCTGTTGTTCGCGACGGGATTCGCGGGCCTCGCGGGGCGGCGGGGCGACGGCGGCCCGCTCAGCCGGGGCCTCCTCGGGGCCACTCTCGGCATCCTCGGCGTGCGTCGGTGCGATCTCCTCGCGGGCCTCGTCCGCGGGTTCAGCCGCGGGTTCAGCCGCGGGCGCCTGCATCCGCGACGCTCGCTCGGCCCTCGCCTCAAGCGGGCGCGGGGCCGGCTTGGCGGCGGGAGCCTTCGGACCGCTGTTGAGCCAGATCTCGCCGCGCGAGTTCTTGTTCAGCCAGAAATATTCCTCGTCATGCAGGACCGCGACCGGCACAGCCTGCGGGTCCTCCTCGAGCGGGAGGCCGATCTCGGCCAGCGCCCCGAGCAGGTCGTTCTCATCCTGCTCGAGCTTGCGGGCGAGAAACCCGAGCGAGCCGATCGAGCCGGCGCCGCGTTGGCTGCGCTTCATCTGGGGCCGGAGCAGGTCGAGCAGGTCCTCGCGGTCGGCCTCGGGATCGCTCTCCGCTTCCTCCTTGTCGGCAAGAAACGCGAGCTCCTCCTTGAGCGTCTCGCGCCAGGCCTCGAGTTCCTTGGTCTCCTCGGCGGCGGCCTTCTCGGCGCGGGCCGCCGCCTGCGCCGCGGGCATCTCGTCCGGCTTCCAGTCGCGAAGGATGGGGCGGCGTGCCAGCCCCGAGAAAAGCAACGGGTTGTCAGGCGCGGTATGCCAGCTGACGATTTCCCACTGCTGCTGTCCCAAATCGTTCAGGTGCTGCTCCAAGGCCGCCATCGTGGCCATGCCATGCTTGCCGCTGGAGATCACCTTGTATTCCCAGTTTGCCATAAGGTCCGTCGGGTGTAGCCGGCCGACGAATTCTTGGCCAAACGAAAATGGCCGCGGCGGCGAATATCCTCCGGCGGCCCGCGGCCGGGCGCATCACCTCAGCCACGCCTCGAGCGCGAGAATCTTCGCGCCCAAGCTGCCCGGCTCGACGCCCGCCGCCTCCGCGCTACCGCGGCCCGTCGGCGGCAGGTTGCGCACGACCTCCGTCGCGGTCGTGCGGGCCTCCGCCAGCAGGGTCGTCATCGGCGCATGCGCCGCCGGCGCTCGCGCAGGTTCATACTGGAACTCGATGGGCGCCACGACCTCGGCCCCGAAATTCCACCGCCGCAATACCAGGCCGGCCACCTGCGCGTGCGACATGCCGATCAGGCGTTGCTCCTGCCGCGCCAACGGACTCGCCGGCAGCTCCCGCAACAGCGTGCCGGAATCGCCCACGGCGCGCAGATGGCGGTCGATGAGCACCATGCCGATCGCGTGCAACAGACCCGTCGTGTACGCCACGCACTCGTCCAGCCCGCGCGACGGCGCCTGCAGCTCCATCACCAGCGCACAGGCCAGCGACCGCCTCCAGTACTCCGCCGGCCCCATGCCGTAGATGCGCAGGGGCGTGTTGAGGAACCGGCTCATCGCGAAGGCCGCCGTCACCCGGTACGCCTCGCGCAGCCCGAGCAGCGCGACCGCCTCGTCCAGGCTCGTGACATCGCGCGCCCGGCCGTAGTACGCGCTGCCCGCGGCCTGCATCACCTGCGCCGCCAGCGCAGGGTCGAACCGCACCAGTTCCACAACCTCGTCGACATAGGTCTCGTCGCTCACCAACAGCATCTGCAGCCGCGGCAGGACCGCCGCCGCGACCGGCAGGTCGCGCAGGTAGGTCTCCAAATCGGCCGGACAGAGCAGCAGCGAGGACATGGCTTCAACATCGCGCGGGCGCGCGGGAAACTAAAGCGGAACGCCCCGGGAAAAATCACCCGGGCGCCCCGGCGTTCGTCCCTCAACGCCCCGGGCGGGTTCCGGGCCCGTTCCCCTCGCAGCCCGCCGCCGGCGGCGGGCCCCGCCAGGCGGCGCCCCGCCCGCGCGCTTCGCCCGGCCGGGCGAAGTCCCCCAGTCCGCCCGCCGGAACCCCCCGGAAAACGCGCCCGCCGCGACGGCTCCGGTCCCGCGCGTCAAGCCGGCCGCGAATATCCACACTTCCTTTACCTTCGGCGCGCCGCCGCGGGGATAATGTCCTTGCGGAGGCACCCCCTTCGGGATTGCCTCCCCGCACTGCCCCGGCGGCGCAAAACCGCGGCGCAGTTCGCATCCCATGCATACCCCCTTGGCCAATGGTGCAACCGGTGCCGCGCGGAGCTGCGGCGTTGTGTCAGAAGGAGGAGTCCGGGCTGTCGCCCGGTTGGCCGCCTAGCCGCGCCGGGAGCGTGCGCGGCGTATCGAGGGACAACTTTCACCCCAACCTCTCACCCCGAACCCGAGGAGCTTCCATGAAGGAGTACGCACCGCACGAAATCCGGAACTTCGCGATCGTCGGCCATTCCGGCGCCGGCAAGACGATGCTTTGCGAGGCCATGCTGGCCTGCACCGGCGCCATCCCGAAGATCGGCAGCATCGCCGGCAAAAGCACCGTCTCCGACTACCACGTCAGCGAACAGGAGCACCAGATGTCCATGCACGTGACCTGCATGCACACCGAGTGGCTCGGCAAGAAGCTCAACCTGCTCGACTGCCCCGGCTACGCCGACTTCGCCACCGACGGCCTCGGCGCCCTGCGCGTGGGCGACTTCGCCCTGCTCGTCGTCCACGGCGCCCACGGCATCCAGGTCGGCACCGACCAGGCCTGGGACTACGCCACCAAGTACGGCCTGCCGAAGATGATCGTCGTCAACGCGCTCGACCGCGAGAACACCAAGTTCGACCAGATCGTGGAGGATGCCCGCGCCCATTTCGGCCCCAAGGTCTTCCCCCTCAGCCTGCCGCTCAACGCCGGCCCCTACTTCAACCGCGTCCTCGACGTCATGCGCAGCGAGATCGTCACCTACGCGACCGACGGCTCCGGCAAATTCACCGAGGAATCCGTCTCCGGCCCGCTGGCCGACAAGGTCCGCGGTCTGCACAAGCAGCTCATCGAGCTCATCGCCGAGAGCGACGATACCCTCATGGGCAAGTTCTTCGACGAGGGCGGCACCCTCACCGAGGACGAGCTCCGCGCCGGCATCCACGCCGCGATCCAGTCCGGCAACCTCGTCCCGCTCTTCGCCGCCTCCGCCGAAAAGGACATCGGCATCGCCCGCCTGCTCGACATCATCGCCAAGTACGGTTCCTCCCCCGTCGACCGCGCCAAGGTCGCCGCCCACGATGCCGCCGGCGCCGAGGTCGAGGTGCGGCTCGACCGCCCCGAGGCCGTTATCCACATCTTCAAGACACTCGCCGAGCAGCACGTCGGCGAGCTCTCGTTCTTCCGCGTCTACTCCGGCACCGTCACCGGCAACATGGAGGTCTACAACGCCTCCCGGAAGGTCGGCGAACGCCTCGGCCAGCTCCTCGTCGCCAACGGCAAGACACGCACCCAAGTGCCCAAGCTCGGAGCCGGCGACATCGGCTGCGTGCTCAAACTCAAGGATACCCACACTGGTAATACACTGTGTGCCCCCGGTCTCGCCGTGCAGCTGCCCAAGGTCGACTACCCCAAGCCGAAGGTCCACGCCGCCATCGTCATGAAGGTCCGCGGCGAGGAGGACAAGCTGGCCACCGGCCTCAACATCCTCCACGAGGAGGACCCCTCCTTCGCCCACCGCTACGACGGCGAGATCAAGCAGCACATCCTCTCCGGCCAGGGCGACATGCACCTGCAGGTCGTCGCCGAACGCCTCAAGCGCCGCTTCAACGTCGGCATCGACCTGGTCGAGCCGCGTATCCCCTATCGCGAGACCATCCGCGCCAAGGCCGAGTCCAAGTACCGCCACAAGAAGCAGACCGGCGGCTCCGGCCAGTTCGCCGAGGTCTGGATGCGCATCGAGCCGCAGGCCCGCGACGCCGGCGTCGAGTTCACCGAGTCCCTCGTCGGCCAGAACGTCGACCGCGTCTTCGTCCCGTCCGTCGAGAAGGGCGTGAAGACCGCCTGCAGCGAGGGCATCCTCGCGCACTTCCACGTCACCGACGTGAAGATCGAGTT
>JAHFTC010000048.1 GCA_023269585.1 Opitutaceae bacterium | reverse complement strand
AACCGCAGTGATTCCGACCGCGACGCGGCCTGCGCGCGGGTCACGCTCGTCGCCCCTCAACCCGCCCATCTTCCTGACTCTCTCGTTTGAAGCAGCCAACCAGCACTTGGCTTCCTGAAATCCCCCGGCCAAACCGGACGCTCCCGCCAGTTGTCCCCTTAATGCAGACGCCACCACTTGGCTTTGCGGCGAGAGGCACCGGCTGTTTCGGTTTCTCTTTCATTCCTCTCATCCACCCCCCGGTTTTATGGCTAAATACGGTCACTTCGACGACGCCCAACGCGAATTCGTTATCACGCGCCCCGACACTCCCCTGCCGTGGCTCAACTACCTCGGCCAGGACGAGTACTTCGGCATGGTCACCCAGACCGCCGGCGGCTACTCCTTCTGGAAGGACGCCAAGCTGCGCCGCCTCACGCGCTATCGGTACAACAACAACCCGATGGATAACGACGGCCGCTTCCTCTACGTGAAGCAGGGCAAGTCGATCTGGAATCCCGGCTGGAAACCCACCCGCACCAAGCTGGACGCCTTCGAGTGCCGCCACGGCCTCGGCTACTCCCAGATCACCGGCAAGAAGGACGGCATCGAGGTCGAGCAGCTCATGTTCGTCCCGCCGCAGGAGAACCTCGAAGTCTGGAAGGTCACGGTCCGCAACAAGACCAAGAAGGCCCAGAAGCTCTCCCTCTTCTCCTACGTTGAGTTCTGCCTCTTCGAGGCCCTCAACGACATGACCAACTACCAGCGCACGTATTCGATCGGCGAAGTCGAGATCGAGAACGGCGCCATCTATCACAAGACCGAGTACCGCGAGCGCCGGAACCACTACACCCTCTTCGGCTGCACCCGCAAGGTCGCCGGCTACGACACCTCCCGCGACGCCTTCGTCGGCGTGCACAACAGCCTCGGCGACCCGAAGGCCGTGCTCGCCGGCAAGTGCACCAACTCCCGCGCCTACGGCTGGAACCCGATCGGCGCCCACCAGGTTGAGCTCAACCTCAAGCCCGGCGCCGAGGAGACCTTCGCGTTCGTCCTCGCCTACGTCGAGCAGGGCGACCTGCCGAAGTTCGACGCGCCCTTCGTCCTCAACAAGACCAAGGGCAAGGAGATCATGAAGAAGTACTCCGACCTCGCCGCCGTCGACGCCGCGTTCGCCGCCGTCAAACAGCGCTGGTCCGACCTGCTCTCGATCTTCCAGGCCACCAAGGTGCCCAACGAGCACCTCCAGCGCATGGTCAACACGTGGAACCAGGCGCAGTGCATGGCCACCTTCAACCTCTCCCGTTCCGCCTCCGGCTACGAGACCGGCATCGGCCGCGGCATGGGTTACCGCGACTCCAATCAGGACATCCTCGGCTTCGTCCACCTCCTGCCCGCGCGCGCCCGCCAGCGCATCTTGGATATCGCATCGACCCAGCTCTCCGACGGCACCTGCTTCCACCAGTACCAGCCGCTCACCAAGAAGGGCAACGCCGACATCGGCGGCGGCTTCAACGACGACCCGCTCTGGCTCATCCTCTCGACCGCCGCCTACATCCGCGAGACGGGCGACACCTCGATCCTCCAGGAAGCCTGCGGCTACGCCGACAAGCCCGGTTCGAAGGACAACCTCCTCCACCACATCGAGACCTCGATCCAGTACACGCTGAACAACCGCGGCCCGCACGGTCTGCCGTTGATCGGCCACGCCGACTGGAACGACTGCCTCAACCTCAACTGCTTCTCGAAGGAGCCCAACGAGTCCTTCCAGTGCGTGGGTGACATCGAAGGTTCGAAGGCCGAGTCCGTCATGATCGCCGGCCTCTTCCTCTACGCCACCCGCGACCTCGTCGGCCTCTACAACTTCATGGGCCAGTCCACCGACGCCGCCCGCATCCAGGGCTACTACGACGACATGCTCAAGACCGTCGAGGAGCAGGCTTGGGACGGCGCGTGGTACACCCGTGCGTTCGACGCCGCCAGCAACCCCGTTGGCTCCAAGGCCTGCAAGGAAGGCAAGATCTTCATCGAGAGCCAGGCGTGGTGCGTGCTCGGCGGCGCCGGCCAGGCCAACGGCCGCGCCAAGAAGGCCCTGCAGGCCGTCGACAAGTACCTCTACGACGCCCGCTACGGCTGCGCCCTCCAGAGCCCGCCGTATTCGGAGTATCACCTCGAGCTCGGTGAAGTCTCCTCCTATCCCCCGGGCTACAAGGAGAACGCCGGCGTTTTCTCCCACAACAACACCTGGATCCACATCGGCTGGACCATGTTCGGCGAAGGCGACAAGGCCCTCGAGTACTACCTCTCGATCTGCCCCTCGGCCAAGCCCGACCACGACGTCTACCGCTCCGAGCCGTACGTCTACGCGCAGATGACCGCCTCGCAGTTCTCGCCAACCCCCGGCGAGGGCAAGAACTCCTGGCTCACCGGCACCGGCGCCTGGTCGTTCGTCGTCGCGTCGCAGTCGATTCTCGGCGTGAAGCCCGACTTCAACGGCCTGCGCATCGATCCCTGCGTGCCGAAGAAGTGGAAAGGCTTCGAGGTCCAGCGCAAGTATCGTGGCGTCACCTACACCATCACGGTGAAGAACCCGAAGGCCAAGTCCAACGGCGTGAAGAGTCTCGTCGTCGACGGCCAGAAGGTCGCCGGCAACCTCATCCCGCTGCCGACCGACGGCCGCAAGGAAGTCGCCGTCGAGGTCACCCTCGGCGCCTGAGCCCTGCAGGAGCCTGCTCGCAGGCGATCCGTAGCCCGGACGCCCTGCACGCAGGCGCCCCATTTTTCCGCCATACATCCCAAGGCGCGGCCGGCAACGGCCGCGCCTTTTTTGTCGTAGGTCGCGCCTTCAGGCCGACCCGTTTCGTTCCGCCCCGGAGCCGGCTTCTCCATCGCAGCGGACCAACGCCGTCATTCAGCCGCATCCGAATCCGGCCGTGGCGCTGCTCGCCAGAGCAGCGATCCGCCTCTCCGTCGTAGCTGGATCGCGCAGCGATTCAGCCCTTTCGGCACGTAGCGGAACGCGTGAGCGTTTCGGCGCTACCCCGCACCCCACAAGACCTCCGCCGCTCCGATGGTGGGGCGGGCTTCACGCCCGCCATTCCGGCTCCGGCCGTGACGCCGCTCTCACGAGCAGCGATTCCGTTTTCAGGCGTAGCAGAATGCGTGAGCATTCCGTCCTCCGAAGCTCCGCCCTCCCCGCCGATTCAGCCCCAACCCACCGTTCGCCGTCAACGGCGCTACCGCTCACAATCACCGTGGTAAAAGGTGAAAACCGACTCCTTCCGCCTGCTCTGAGGGCTGGCCCTTCAGTTCAGCCAAAACACGGACGTCAATTTGCCTCGGCACACCTACCAAGAGCATACTCAAGCTGAACTCGGCTAGCCGATTGCAGGTCCTGTCCAGCGCCGAGAAGTGACAAACAGCTATATTCTTCCACACTAAAGTTCGCGACCGTGCCGCTAAACCGATATAGGTATAATTCTCCAAATGAAGTGCAGACCACAAAGGAGATACGCCAGTACTCCCCGACGATTTTCACTTCCTGCCGCTGCGCGATCTGCTCCAAAAGCGCATGCCTCGCCGGGTCAAGCGCAGCCGCCGCGATCAAATCTGAATCAAGCAGCCGATCCGATCCATTCGGCCGAAACGCTCGCAACAGGATTTCCTTAATCTTCGTCCCAAGAAGATCCTTCGTGACCCGTCCACTAAATAGACGACGAACATAACTCTGAACACCCCCGAGCGATCCGGTAACAACTCGATCAAGCTCCGAACCGGAGACTCCTTTCAAAACCAGAAGCTCTCCTGAGCATAAACTGTCGGCCCGAGTCCAAGAATATGCCAAGATATCCGGAGTGCGAGAGCTCTCAGTTTCCAAGTCTACGCGAAACCCACTCTCGCCGCAGCACAGCGGGGCAACAGAAATCAACAGTATCACTATAACGGCTTTAATATTCATAACGCAGACGACCGAAAGGAGTCAGGTTTTACCTTTTCACTCATGGCAACGATTGAAAGTCCGAGTCGGGTGATTCGATCCACAGGCGAGAGGCCGAACGATTGAGAGCGGGCGGCATGCGCGGCCTTCCAGCGATCAGGCTACGCGCAAACCCAAGACCACCAGCACGCCGGCCGCAATGCTGATCTCGCTACGGGATCGTCTCGGCCAGTTCCGCGCCGCCCACCGTCTACCGGCAACCGTCCACCGCTCACCGTCCACCGCCCTACTTCGCCCACAGTCCCGCCACCTTCAAGAGCACCTCGGCGCTCTTCTCCATATCCTGCAACGTCACCCATTCGCGCTGGCTGTGCACCTCGTGCATGCCCGTGAAAATGTTCGGCGTGAGCAGCCCGCGCGCGGTGAGCTTCGAGCCGTCGGTGCCGCCGCGCACCGAGCGCAGCCGCGGCTCCAGCCCGCAGGCCCGCACCGCGGCCTGCGCGAGCTCCACCGCCCGCATGTCCTTCTCCAGCCAGTAACGCATGTTCCGGTACTGCTCGGCGAACCTCACCTCGATCTGCGCCCGCGGCTCCGCGGCGCGCAACTCCGCCGCCGCCCGCTCGACCACCGCCCGCTTCGCCGCGAGTCCGTCGAGTTCGAAGTCGCGCAGGATCAGCCGCACCGTCGCTCGCTCGCTATTGCCAGAGATCTCCACCGGATGCACGAAACCGTCGCGGTCCGCCGTGCGTTCGGGCGAGCACTCCATCGGCAGCGACGCCACGAAGCGCCCCGCCAGCCGCAGCGCGTTCACCATCACATCCTTCGCCCAGCCGGGATGACTTGCCACGCCGCGGATCTCCACCACCGCGCCGTCCGCCGAAAACGTCTCCCAGTCGATCTCGCCGGGCGATTCGCCGTCGAGCGTGTACCCCGCCACCGCGCCCACGCGCGCCAAGTCCAGCTTGTCCACGCCGCGGCCGATCTCCTCGTCGGGATTGAAGCACAGCCGGATCTTTCCGTGTCGAATTTCCGGATGCAGCAACAGGTGCCGCGCCGTCGCCATCACAACCGCCACGCCCGCCTTGTCGTCGGCGCCGAGCAGCGTCTTGCCGCTCGCCGTGATCACATCCTGACCGATCGCGCCGCGCAGGTGCGGCGAGTTCTCCACGCTGAGCACCTGCGTCGGATCGTCGGGCAGCACGATGGGGCTCCCGTCCCACGCGCAATGCACGATCGGCGTCGCGCCGCCGGGCAGCTCCGTCGCCGTGTCGGCATGCGCGAACCACGCAATTGTCGGCGCCGCCTCGCAACCCGCCGACGCCGGAAGCGTCGCCAGCACATAGCCGTGCTCTCCGATTTCGACCTCGCTCGCCCCGATCTCGCGCAGCTCGCGCTCGAGCAATCGCAGCAAGTCCCACTGCCCCGGTGTGCTCGGTGTCGTCTCCGAGTGCGCATCGCTCCGCGTCTCGAGCCGCACGTAGCGGCAGAATCGTTCCAGCAAATCGCCCGTGTCGATCTTCATGCCGCCCATCAAACACCCCCGCCGCCCCGCCGCGACCGCAAACCCGCTGCCCCGGCTTCAGTTGAAGCCCGAAGATGCAAATTTCCGTCCGACCGCGACACGGTTTTGCGTCCTCACAACTTTCTCCCTCGGCAGTGCTCTGAGAACGACGGCCCTTTCTGCACGCCCGCGCCCGCAAACGGCGTCCTACGCTCTGTCACCCGAGCGTCGCATCGCCCGGAGCCTTCCATTCCTTCTCGGCGCGCTTCGGGTTCTTCAAGATCGCCGCGCTCCGCGAGACCCCGTCGGCGTCCATCAACAGCACTTCATCGCGGCTCGGAATCGAAGCGTACGACCTCGTGTTTCCTGAAAGTTGATCGATAGAGCCACGCACTGCCATCTGGAGCAAAGGCCACCGCCTTGGGCTCCTCACTTTCGAGGTCGGAACGCATTACGACCTTCCACCTCGCGTCCTGCCCACGCACCACGCCAAAACAGCGGACTGGGAAGGCGGATAGAAACGACGAGGGAATTCTCCATTTCGAGCCGAGTATAACCCCGCGGTCGCGATCCATGACCAAGGCTTTTGGCAGCACCCAATCCTCCCGATGCACGCACTCCAACAACGGCGACGGCGATCGTGGATCACGAAGATGGTAGACCGCAGCTCCGGGCCTCTCGCCGTTATCCTCATGCGCCACCAGCAGCACCGAGCCGTCTTCCAGTTCCGTAATTCCCGCCACAACTCCTGGAAACGCGGCTACGCGACGGTAACTGGAGACGTCGCCCAACAAACCGAGTTCCGTCGTCGCCCGCCCGCCGGCCCCTTGGGACACCAGCGCCAACAGCAGTCCGCCATCTCCATCCCCGAGCACCGCACACTCCCGTGAGATCAGCCCCTGCCCCGCCCCCCGGGGGCGGACATGAACCTCCGCCCAATTCCGCCCCGTATCCTTGCTTCGGAATACCCGGTGTTCATCCCAAACAAACAGACCCGGCGGCGCCAGGCGCGCAGCGCCGATAGCAGAACAAGGAAGGCGTCCGGCGTTGTGCCATCCAGCTTCGTCCCGCTCAGCGAGCCAGAGGTCGACAGGGAGCTCCGCATTGCCGGCACCCGCGCGAATCGGGTCTCCGACAACAAGGGCGAGGGCCCCATTCTCACCAACCGAGAATCGCCGAACCAACCCTTCGCCAAGCGCAACCTCCCGCACCAGAGCTCCGCGACTGTCGTAGCGCCCGAGATAACAGACGCTGGCAGGCACCGGCTTCCCCGGCTCATAGGAAGCACGTGTCGTCCGCGCGATCCAAGCGCCCGAATCATCGGCGACGATCCAGTCGACGGACGAATCAACATCCACAGGGATAACAATCCCGCCCTCACGACCACACCCGCTGAACCCGCAGGCACAGGCCAAGAGTGTCGCGACCAGGGACTGGAGGGCCGTTCTCCGGGAAAGCATGCCCGCAGCGTGGAGACGCCCTCACTCCGCGGCAATCCGCGATCGCCGCCCCTCCCCACAGCACGAAATCTTGTTCCGTCCGGAACAAGATTCCGTCCGCTCCAGCCACCCGCCGCGCCTGCACACCCCCCCCCCCTCAATGGCCGTTCCCGTGTTACGACCGTAACACGAAATGGGCCGTTCGCCCCGGCCCCTCCGTCACCGCCTTGGGCACCAGTTTGCGGCCGGGCGGCAGAGGATTTCACCCGTCCGCGGGGCCGCTCCGACCCGCGCGCAACCGCGACCGACCGCACCCCGCCTGTCCACTGCTAGCACACCGCCAAACTCGCTTCCGCCGGGCCTTGGTGCCACTCTCCCGCCATCATCCCCATGATCCCCTCCCTGCGCGCCCTCCTCCTCGCGGCACCGTTGCTCGCGACGCCCACCACCGGCCTCGCCCAGTTCGTCGACCACTTCGACCAGCCCACCCTCGACCCCGCCTGGTTCACGATGGTCGGCGACGGCACGCCTACCGTGCAGTTCGTACCGAAGTCCGGATACGCAACCATTGTCGCCGACGGCACCACCGACCCCTACAACGTCTGGTGGACGCTCATCAAACGCGACGTCTCCACCGTCCTCGACCTCGCCAAGCTGCAGGACCCCGCCTACGAGCTGCGCGTGGAGGCCCGCGTGCGCACCAGCCATGCGCCCCGCCGCGTGAACTTCATGATCAACACCCAGCGCACGACTGATTTCCATCAGCACCTGCGCGAGTACGATCTTCCGGACACCACCGGCTGGCACACCATCAGCCTCACCACCCAGGATCTCGACGTCGGCCCCGGCGACTCCCTCTTCGTCCAGCTCTGCGTCACCGACTACGGTCCGGACAAGTACGAGGTCGACCTCGACTATTTCCGCGCCGACGTCGTCCGCCGCGACCAGGCCGGCCCCGATCTCGGCGAGCCGCTCGTCTACCACCCGCCCGTCCCCGAGCCCTCGACCTTCGCCCTGCATCTGCCGGTGGCCCACGACAGCCAGATCCACTCCGACTTCCCCGGCGTGAATTTCAACGACTGGCACGCGGCCACCACCGCCGGGCCAGCTCGCATCGTGACCGTCGACCCGCGCCAATCGCCCATCCTGCGCTGGGATCTTTCGCAGCTGCCCAACCGCACCGCCACCGGCGCCGGCGTGCTCGAGCTCACGACCTTCTGCGCGCCACAGGGCGGCAAATACATCGCCCATTTCGGCGAGGACCTCGGCATCGAATTCGGCCGGTTGCGCGTCTTCGAGATCCTCGGCGGCGATCCCGCCTGGAACCAGAATACGGTCACCTCCCACAGCCTGCTCCAAGGCGGCGAACCCAAGCAGGTCTTCAATCCGCAGATGATCCAGGATGTCGACGTCTCGCCCGCGCCCGGCGGCAAGACCTACGTCGTTCTCCCGCGTCCGGTCATGCAGCGCCTGCTCGACGGCACCACCAAAGGCATCGTCCTGCGCCCGCTCGGCGCCATCAACGCCTCGTTCTACGCCTCCGAGGATACCACCCCCGGCGTCGCGCCCACGCTGCACTTCAGCACGAGCGCCAAACCGTAGCCCGTCCGGATTCGCCCTTCGCGAGATTCCTGTCGGGGCGCGCCAGCCTTGTAATCCATTATAGTACAAGTTCCCGCGGTGATCCGTCGCCCTCGCGACTGGTGGGCGGCCCAAACCGCGCAGCGAGGCCGCCCGGGTGCTAGTAATCTATTGTATTACATTAAAGCGTATCGCCCCTGTGAAGGCGGTCCACCGGCGGGCTGCACCGCGCCTCGGCGGTGATCGGTCGGTCGAGGTCCGAGGGCCGAGGGTCCAGGGACGAGCGACGACCGGCAGATCACCGAGAATAAGCCCGTGCGGCCGAGCGACTCAGATGGTGCCACCCACGGTTCGGCGCTCGTGCCTCGACGCTCGTCTGCAGCAGCACGCCTCAGAACAGAAACGCCAGCGGCAGATGCAGCGCCGCCCAGAGCGCGAACCGCAGCAGCGCGGGCCGGCGGACGGTGCTCGCGAGCGACGAGAAGTAGAAGCCCTTCGCGAGTGTGTTCATCATCATCGCCACCAGGATCGCGGCGACGAACAGCCGCTGCGGCTCGGGGTTGCTCTGCACGAGCGAGAGGATGAACGGGTCGATGTCGGCCACGCCGACCACCGCCGCCAGCGCCAGCAACGCCGACTGGCCGAAGTGCGCCTGCACCAGCTTCGTGGCGACCATCAGCACGACAAAGAGCAGCGCGAACCCGAGCGCCGGCAGGATCTCGAAGGGATTCTGGAGCGTGCCGACGGGACCGCGCTCGACCGGCTCCGCTTTCGGCCGCACCAGCCAGGCGAGCACGAAGCCCGTCGCCGAAAGCACCGCCAGCTTCCACCCCAGCGCCGGCACGAACGCGCCGTTCAGGAATGCCACCAACGCCAGGATACGAAGATACATCACGCTGCTCGCCAACAGCGCCGCCTGCAGCGCGTGGTGCGCCTGCCCGGGCTGCTGCTGGGCCACGCGCCCGGCCGCCACGCTCACCGCGGTGCTCGACACGATGCCGCCGGCCAGCCCCGAGAGCCACCAGCCGAACTTCGCGCCGAGCTTCTTGATCATGAAGTAGCCGGCAAACCCCACCGACGACACCATCACGACAATCAGCCAGAGCTTGTGCGGGTTGATCGCGAATTTCGTGAACGCACGGTCCGGGACGATCGGCAGGATCAGCGCCGTCACGATCAGGAATTTCAGCACCGCGAGAAACTCGGCGTTGTCCAGCTTCTCGACCAAGCCCTCGATCCGCGCCTTCTCGGAGAGCAGCAGCGTGCCGATGATGCCCAGCGCCAGTGGCACCCACGCCGGCCCCAACAACGCCAGCACGCCGATCGCGTACGTGAGCAGCACCGCCGCCTCGGTCGTCCAACCGATGCGGTTTTCGCGCAACTTCGCGTAGTACTCAAACGCAGCGAGACCCGCGATGGCGACCAACCCCACCGGCACGGCGGTCGCGAGACCGAGGTTGTGCAGCCACGCGCACGCGAAGCCGAACAGGCTCACGAGCGTGAACGTGCGCACGCCAGCGAACACGCGGCCCTGTTTGGCGGCGCCGGAGCGTTCGCGCTCAAGACCGATCAGAAAGCCGAGCGCCAGCGCCAGTGCGAAGCGCAATTCGGAATGAAGTTCAGCGGGGAGCATGGGGCGAGCGGCGCATGGCGCGCCGTCGCCTGCATGATTGGATATCTTCGCCACCCTGACAAGCCGGCGCCTGTCGGCCGGGGCGTCAGATGGGCGACTCGCTCTCCTGTAGCCAGAAGGCGGAGCTAGTCCGCCGGGGCCGCTGTGGAGCCATGGATCCGCGGGTTCGCACGGTGCGCGGTCGCGGGTGAGCAGGGCGACCGCGCAAACCGTTTGTCTCGCCCCGCGCTCAATTCGCGCCGACCAGTCGCGCGCCGAGCGTGCGCAGCGTCAGGCGCTGCTTGCCGAAGGCCTTCACCTCGCCGCGCGTCTGGGCCTCGAGGGCCGCGCCGGCGACGATCAGGAGAAGAGCGTCGAAAAGCGCAGTTTCAGGGCAGTGGGCGTTGGTGCGATCCGGGTGTGTTTTCATGGTAGGTCAGTTGGGCGCGCGAGCGGCCCGCGGGTGGGCCGATCACGCAGAGTTCGTTTCGATCATCGCGTTCGTTCTTTGCAGAGAACGCGCCAACCCGTGATTTCCCTGCAACTTTTCCGCGGGCCGTGGGTGCTGAGAACATGAAATCCTTTCTGAAGGTCTCACTTCTCGTTGGTCTGATGGTGCTTCTGCTCCTCGCCGCGCCGGCCATCGCCGGCCACATTTTCGGCAGCTTCGCCGGCGGCCTGCTCGTCCTCGCCGCGCTCGCGCTGGGCGGCGTCCTGCTTCTGGGACTGGTGATCGTCGGCGGCGGGACGGCCCTCGTGGTCGGCCTGGCGCTGCTCGTCGCCCTCGCCTGCGTGGTGCTGGCGGCGCTGCTACCGATCGCGCTGCCCGTGCTGGTGATCGTCGGCCTGGTCGCGCTCATCACGAAGCTCGCCCGCCGCAGCGCCCCGCCGCCCGTGGCCGCGTAACGACGCCTTCGCCGTTGCTGCGCAACGCGCGGCGCCACTCGCTAAACGCCCGGCTTCCGCCGTACCAACAGGCCACCGTTCTCGAGGACGGACCGGCACCGAAGGTGTTCCGCAAAGCCGCTTTCCTCGAGCCCCGGAAGACTCACGCGACCCGGCCTCACGAACATGTCAACCAATCGTTGACATGTTCGAGCGGTCCGAAACCCGGGATACCCAGCGAGTGGAACGCCTCCGCGGTTGCCTCGGCGCTGCGGTGGCGTCACACCCGGCGGCAATGACTTGGAAGGAGCTTTGCCGCCTCGCACAGGAGACCGTGGACCGCACCCGCGCCCGCCTGCCCGACGACATCCGTGTGCTGGCCGATCAGTTACCGGTGACGCTGGAGCCGTTTCCCGAGGGCCCAATGCTCGAGGACGAGAACGTCGAACCCGACATCCTCGGACTGTTCGTCGGCCCGCACCACGGGCACGAGACGAGCGCCGAGCCGGGCCTGCCGCCGCAGATCCTGCTCTTCCTCGAAAACCTCTGGGACGAAGCCGACGGCGACCTTGCCACCTACCGCGACGAAGTCCGCATCACCTACCTGCACGAACTCGGCCACTACCTCGGCTGGGACGAGGACGAGGTGGCCCGTCGCGGACTGGAGTGATTACGCCGCCGGCTCGCGGTTCCGCCGCAGCGTCTCGATCAGCTTCACCACGATGAAGCCGACTAACGCGACCACGAAGAACACGAGGAGCACCCACGCCAGGCCCTGCAGCGTGCCGATGATCGTGCGGTAGATCTCCAGCACCCACCGCGCGGTGGTCAGCTCCAGAACCGCGGACTTCTCGTTGTACACCGGCGTCGAGATGAACCGCTCCAACTGGTAGATACCGACGCCGCTCGAAATTCCGACGACGAGCAGCGCGAACTTCAGATAGGTCGCCCATGCCGAGGATATCTCGTCCTGAATGACACGTTTCAGGATGCGTTCCGCTGCTGTTTCAAAGAAACGAGCGGTCAGCCACGAGACGAGGAAGGCGATGCCGAAGGTCCCGAGCAGGAGAGTGTAGAACATGATGGATCGGTTGGTTGAAGGTTGCGGACAGTGGACCGCAAGCGGCCCGCGCCGCCTTGCGGAGAAAGGATTAACCCACCCACGCCCACCGCCGCGCCGACGAGGTGCGCGAGCGGAACGGCCGTGAAGACGGAAGACTCCGCGACGAAAAGCGTCGCGCCGGTGGCGAGTTCGTAGGCGGACTTGCCGACAAAGGCCACAAGCGCGAGCACCGGCACGACCGCCTGCAGCAACGAGCGCTCGCGCCAGGCCGCGCGCAGCAGTTGGGCGAAGAACGCGGCGAAGAGCGCCGAGTCGATGCCGGAGAGCCCGCGGTAGAACTGGAGCTCCGTCGCGGCTAACCACACCGCCGCGGAGATCGCCACCGCTGCGCCGGCCACGACAGCCGCGAAGCCGCGCCGCGATCGGCGTTCCAGCAGTGCGCCGAAAACGGCAAAGACGAGCAGATCCCAAGCGAGATGGTCACCGCCCCAGTGTGCCCAGTGCCCGGTGACAAACCGCCAGAGCCCGCCGGCGGCGATCGCCCCGCGATCGAACTGCAGCGCGGTGGCAGCGCCGGGGATCGCCCACGCCGCGAGAGCCGCGAGCGAAAGCGCGAGGGTGAGGAGCGGAACGCGGTGGAGGATCGAAACATCCGTCCGGAGGTAGGGACGGCTCTCCGAGCCGTCCGCGACGACCGCGCAGCGATCGCATTGCTGGTGATGGAGCGGGTTATGTGGCATCGCAAAAGACCGGGAGGAGACTGGGGCGAACGGACGCCGGCGGAGCGGCGTCCCTACCTGGAAAGAGCGGCCCGGGCGGGCGAAGGCGGACCCGGGCCGCTGTGTTCCCATTCACCGCATCTGCCCCGACTGAAGAGTGGGAGTGAAGCGGAGAAAGCGGCGGTGGTAGGGACGGCGCTCCGCCGCCGTCCGCGGCGGTCGCGACGCGACCGCCGTTCCTTTCCGGTCCGTGTTTCTGCTGGCAGATGATTTCAAGCGTTGGACCCGGCGGACGGACGGCGGCGGAGCGCCGTCCCCACCGTCGAAGAGAAAAGCGGCCCGGGCTGGATGTTCATCGCCCCGGGCCGCGGGTTCACGACTCACTGCTGCCCGCGTTCGCGCTGCTTTCGTTCGGCAACCCGAACGAGGGCGATGGCGGTGAGCAGAGTCAGCAACAGCACGACCACGCTGCCTCGGTCGAGGGCGCCGCCGCCACTGCCGCCGCCACCGATCGAAGGCGCAGGGCGGGAGAAGGCCGGTTGGGCCTTGTCGACCTGCGCATCACGGGCCGGCTGGGCGGCGCGCACTGTCTGCGCCTGGCGCTCGGTGGCGACGCGCTGCTGGTTGCGGCGGTCGATGCCGCGTTTGGCGAAGGTGGCGTCGTCCAGAACGACCATGGCGGTCTGGTCGTTGACAATCTGGTACGACGTGCCGAGGTCGCGGATGGCGACATCGGCCTCGGCGGCGACGATGTCGCCGCGGTCGCGGCCGGCCTCGATCTGCTCGCACAGGCTCATCGCCCAGAGGCGCTCGATCTCGGGATTCTCGGTGTCGGTCTCGGGGAAGTTGAAGGTGGTGGCGTAGGTCTTGTCCTCGCCGGTGATGCGGGCGCGGAGCTCGACCTTGGCGGGACCGGCCTTCTCGTAGCGGCCGAAGACGACGAGTTGCTGGCCGCGGTAGAGCTTGCCGGGATAGTCGCCGGTGGTCTCGGCGACCTTGACGCCGGTGATCTTCAGCTGCGCGTCGTGCATGGCCTCGAATCCGATCTTCGACTTCGCGAGCAGGATCTGGCCAAGGATGTCGTCGTCGTTGGAGACGCCGGTGTAGAAGCCGCCGCTCGCCTCCGCGGCCACGCGCAGGAGCGGCCAGTTGGCGCTGTTGCCCATCAGGAAGCCGAAGACGCGAATGTCCTTCTGGCGGAGCAGCTCGGCGAACTTCTTGGGCTCGACGATGCCGGTGTTGGTCACGCCATCGGTCACGAGCACGAGCGAGGTGGCGCGGTCGGCATCCGTGTTCCGGAGTCCTTCTTCGAGGCCGGCATACACATTGGTGCCGCCACGGATCTGGAGGCCTTTCACGAGCTCGATGCCTCGTTGCACGTTCTCGGTCGACGCGGGCGTCCACGGCAGAATTTCCTGCGCAGTCTCCGCAAAGGCGACGATGCGGAACCGGTCCTGCGGCTTCATCTCGCCGAGGGCCTTGCCCACGCCGCGGGCGAGCGTGGCGATCTTGCCCTGCATGCTGCCGGAGACGTCGAGCACGTACACGTAGTCGGCGCCGTTGGTCAGCGGCGCGAGGTCGACGCCGGGGGTGACGACCATCATGAACGTGCCGGCCTTGTCGCCAGCGGCTCGGTACGGAATGACCTCGATGCGGCCGGGGAGGTTGTCCTGGAGTCGGTAATAGAACAGGAAGTCGCGCTCGAGCTTCGCGGCGGTGCGGTCGAGCTTCACGCGGTAGTGGCCGTCGGTGAGTTTCTCCACGACAGCGGCGGTCTCGAAGCCGGGCACCCGCACGTCGGCGACCGGCGCGGCGCTCTTCAGCTCGAGCGAAATCGAGAGGTTGCCCTCGACGGACTTGTTCTGCGTCCAGAACGAGGCGCCGGCGTCATCGGTGCCGCCCTCCTCCAGCGGGTAGAGGTAGCGGCCCACGCCGGTGTCGATCTCCAGCGGCTGGTAATAGACGAAGCGCACACGCGTCTCGGCGCCGGCGCGGACTGGCGAGACGCGAAACTCGAAGGTCTGGTAGCTGTTCTTGGTCGCCAGCCCGGTGTCGTTGCCGGCGGCCTTCTCCTCCTCGTAGACCTGTTGCGCCTGCTGTTTGGCGAGAACTTCGCCGTGGATCTCCTTTTCGCCGGCCCAGATGGTCATCTCGGAGAGGCTGGCGCTCTTCGGAACCGGGAAGGCGTAGATCGCCTCTAGGTCCTTGGGGTTGGGATTGAAGAAGGTCTGGGTGACCTCGGTGCGGGCAAAGCCATTGTTGATGACGATGTCGACATGGTGGTCGCGGATTTGGATCGGCGCTTGGGTCGAGCCGATCGGCGTGAGCGTGCCGGAGGCCGAGGCGGCGAGGGCGCCAAACAGCAACCCGGAAGCGGCAACAATCAACGAGCGGAGAGTTTTCATGATGTACGTTAGTTGAACGCCACTCCTCTTTGCTCGCCGCATGCCAACCCAAACGTCGGCAGTAACATGCCGTTGATTATAAGTTACTTCCGAATACATTCACGACCGTGAGGGTATTTGGTACCAGCTTTTTTTGCTAGTCGCCTATCGCTTATTGTTTGGTCATGGTCTCGTGCCGCATGGGACTTTTTTCCTCCGCTGAAGCCAGTTTCGCCGATGCCGTTTCGCGGCTGATCTACGCCAACCCGTTTCTGCCCGAACGCATCGAGGCAGAGCATGAAGCACTCGCCGCGGACTTCATTCGGGAAGGCGCCGATTGGAATCTTCAGCCCGGCACCGAGGCGACCGGCGCGCCCCCCCAGCCCAACCTCGCCCTCATCCGCCGCCGCGTCGATGTCCTCGTCGAACGCATCTCCACCGCAGCTCCCGCAATCGGGGGCCGGCACGCCGCGAACGATGCCGAGCGCTTCGCCGATCTCGTGCTTTTCGCGGTCTTCCACCGCTACTGCGCGCGCTTCGACGAGACGCTCGCCGCCGAGACGGCCGGCGCGTACCGGGCGCCCTACTACCGGGATTTCCTCGCCGAGGTGGAGCGCCTCCTGCGCCGCCCGGGCGTGACGCTGCTCGACGAGTGCCCACCCGAGGCGTTGTTCGCGTTCTTCTTCCAGGTGCGGCGCGCGTTCCTGCACATTCACCGCTCACTCGTCGGCTCCTCCCGCCCGATGGCCCGCCTGCGCGCCTCGATCTGGCAATCGGTCTTCACCCACGACATGCGCCGCTACCGCCGCGGACTCTACGCGCGGATGGGCGAAATCACCACGCTGATCACCGGCGAATCCGGCACCGGCAAGGAGCTCGTCGCCCAAGCGCTCGCCCTCTCCCGCCACCTGCCGTTCGACGCGCGCCACGGGCTCTTCGCCGGCCAGCCGTCGCAACTCTTCTTTCCACTCAACATCGCCGCGCTCTCGCCGACCCTCGTCGAATCCGAACTCTTCGGACACCGCCGCGGCGCCTTCACCGGCGCCCTCGTCGACCGCGCCGGTTGGCTCGAGGTCTGCCCGCCCGAGGGCACCGTCTTCCTCGACGAGATCGGGGAGGTCGACGCCTCGATCCAGGTGAAACTGCTCCGCGTGCTCCAGTCGCGCGGCTTCCAACGCCTCGGCGAGAGCGAGCCGCGCCGTTTCGCCGGCCGCATCGTCGCCGCCACCAACCGCGACCTCGAAGCCGAGATCCGCACCGGCCGTTTCCGCGAGGACTTCTTCTTCCGGCTCTGCGGCGACCAGATCACCGCGCCCGCCCTGCGCGAACAACTCGCCGACGCGCCCGCCGACCTCGCGCTCCTCATCGGCGTCATCGCCCGGCGTCTCGTCGGCGACGCCGAGGCGCCCGCCGTGGCCGACGAAGTGCTCACGTGGATTCAGCGCGAACTCGGCGCCGACTACGCCTGGCCCGGCAACTTCCGCGAGCTCGAGCAATGCGTGCGCAACATCCTCCTGCGCCGCGAATACCGCCCCCGCCCCACCGCCGGCCGCCGCGGCGACGTGCCCGATTGGGACACCATCTTCGCCGGCGGTTCGTGGACGGCCGAGCAGCTCCTCACGCACTACTGTCGCAGTGTCTTCGCCCGCACCCAGAACATCGAGGAGACCGCCCGCCGCCTCGATCTCGACCGCCGCACCGTGCGCGCGAAACTTCGCGACCGCACCTGATTGCCACCGGCGCTCCCGACGCGCTTCCAAGGAGGACGCAGGACGCGTTTTGCCTCGCCACCGGCAAACGCTTGTAGTCGAGTTCCGGAACAGCCGAGCTGCTGATGAGCAGGGGGAGAACACGCTCCCACCCTCGGCAGCCTGCCCCGCAAACCCACTCCCGATGCGAACCCATCCCGTTGCGCTTCTGCGCGTCCTTGCCTGCGGCGCTCTGCTCGCGTCCGCCGCTGCCAGCGCCGCGCCTCCGGTCATCACCCAGCAGCCCGCCACCGTGGTCGCGACCAGTGGCACCGCGGGAACGTTCTCGGTTACGGCCACCGCCACCGGTTCGATTTCCTACCAATGGCGGCACCTTGGACACCCCGTCACCAACGGCACAGGGCCGTCGCTCACTTTGAATGCCGTCACCATGGTGGACGCCGGCCTCTACGACGTGGTTGTCACCGCCGGCGGCGAGTCGACCACCTCGCAGGCCGGCCGCCTCATCACCACGCCCACGCAGTACGCCGACCAGTTCTGCCTCGACGATTCCTTCCTCCCGCTCATCGAGACAACCGGCGCCTCGGCTCAGACCGTTGCCGCCGATCCGATCACCGGCGGGTTCTACGTTGGCGGCGAGTTTTCCACGATCGATGGCGTGCGTCGCTGGAACCTCGCTCGCTTCGATGCCAACGGCATCATCGACCCAGCCTTCACGCCGCAGGTCGACGGGAAGGTGCTCACGATCGCCGTCCAACCCAACGGCAAGGTGCTCATCGGCGGTGCCTTTCGTTTCGTGAACAATGTGCAGCGCGGCGGAATCGCCCGCCTGAATACAGACGGCTCCCTCGACCGCACCTTCGGCAACAATCGCGGCTTCGACGGCGAGGTCACCTGCATCGGCCTCCAGTCCACGGGACGGATCGTCGTCCGGGGGCCAACCAGCTACGACAATCTCTCCAAGCTCCAGTACACGAGCTTTCTTCGCCTGCTACCCGACGGAACCGTCGACCATGGCTTCAGCGCCTCCGCTTCTCCCCAAAGTCCTTGGTTCGTAATTGATCGGCAGGATCGGATACTCTTCCGCGGGTATTCCTGGGACGGGTCCCTTGTCCGACTGACCGCCAACGGAGTCAAAGACACGACCTTCAACGCGCCAATGGGGCTGGGTACGATCTACTCGCTCGCGGTCCAACAAGATGGACGCCCCGTATTGGTCGGATTCGGTTTCGTCCAGCGCCTGCAAGCAGACGGCAGCATCGACGCCGGTTTCAGCATCTCCGGGTTCTCTGTTTCCCCGGACGAATTGCCCGCCGTCATCGCGGTCGACGACACCGACAACACCTTGATCAATTGCGACTCGAAGCTTCTGCGCGTGCGTCCCGATGGAACACAGGAACCGTCGTTCGCCGTTTCCATGGAGATGCAACGGTGCATCACCGTGCTCCCAGGCGGGCGAATCGCGGCCGTCGGCCAGACGCAAGTAGGCGTCAAACTACTCAATCCCGACGGGGCACCGGAGCGTTCTGCCACCACCGACTTTTTCAAGCTCAGTTCCGCTGTCACCACCACAATCCCGGCAGCGAACGGCACCACCCTAATCGCCGGCGATTTCTGCCGCGTCGGCGGTCTCCCGCGGAATGGCGTCGCCCGAATCACAACCACCGGCGCGGTCGATCCCCAATTCACCCCTCCAGCATCGGGTGCCTCGATTGCAGCGATCATGCGCCAAGGGGACGGGAAAGTCCTGTTGAGCCGAAGGACTGGAGGAGTTGCCGTCGAGCGCCTTTTGGTCAACGGGACGCTCGATCCGGCTTTCAACGCGAATGACGGTCAGTGGTACAACAGCCCATCCGCCTTGGCCATCCACGCGGACGGCAAAGTCTACTCCGGCGGTGATCGCTGGATCGCCAGGTTCAATCCGAACGGCACCCGCGACACCTCATTCGCGGCCACGGAGGGGTCCTATCCGCAGGAGGTCCACTGCGTGTACCTCCAGAACGATGGCAAAGCCCTTGTGGGCGGCACCACCACCACTGGCGTTGGTGGTTATCAGAGATCCTACCTCCGGCGCCTGCTCGCCGATGGAACCGCGGACGGCTCCTTCAGCCCCGCAGCAGATTTCACTTCCACCGTGAGAGCCCTTCTTCAGGAACCCGACGGCACCACCGTTGCCGGTGGTGACTTTGGCGAATACGGCTCTGAAATGCTGAACTGCGTTGCGTGGCTGAGCCCCGACGGCTCGCTCCTGCGCGGCGGAGATTGGGAAACCCTCGGCGCCCGGCTTGTCAGCTCGCTGCTGTGGCAGGCGGATGGGCGCGTAATCGTCTCCGGTCTGCTCTGGGAAGATTACGGGGTGGTCCGGCACTCGCTGCTACGCCTGGATGCCGACGGGGCCAAGGATCTTTCATTCACGGTCGCCAACGTGGAGGAATCCACCACTTCAGGCGTTTGCTACGACGACGACGGCCGCCTTCTCTACTCGGGCGCAACCGCGTCACGCCTTGGTCTCACCCAAACGGGCCTCGTCCGGCTCAAACCAGGAGCCGCGCCCGAACCACGCATCACCCAGTCCCCGGCTGCGTCGCACTGCGCCCCAGGAGCCACCACGGCGCTCCGTTTCACTGCCGCCGGCACCGGCCTGCACTACGTCTGGTATAAGGATGGTGTTGCCATTCCCAATTCCGATTCCGCCACACTTTCAATTCCAGCCGCGACCTTTGCCGACTCCGGCCGTTACCATGCCGAAGCATGCAACACCTACGGCACCGTTATCAGTGCCGGAGCTGAACTCGTGGTCACAACAGAGACTCTCGTCTCCTACGAAGACTGGGCCACAAACGAAGGCCTGATCGGAAGCGCCGGCTACGGCGATGCGGATCCCGAGGGCGACGGCGTAACCAACTTCGACCACTATGCGTTCAAGACGTCGCGTGGATCGGGGCTTGTTGGAAACCTGAACGTGTCGACCGTCACCGACGACGGAGCCACCTACCTCGCAATCGCCTTCGCCCGGAAAACGTACGCCACAGACGTCCTCTATCGGGTTGAGGCCACCTCGGACCTGACCGCTTGGAACTGGGAATCGGTCCAAACCGTACCCACCGGCACTCCGGCGGAGATCACGGTACGCGACACCAAGCCCATCAACGATGCCTCGCAGCGCTTCCTTCGGGTTGTCGTGGAGCGAGTCTATCCCTGATCCGCGTTTGGCTTGTGCTTGAACAAAGCGGTCCTAAATCGGGCCGCTTTCATTTTCTGCAACTTCCCGCGCGCTGCCGTGTGCTGGAGACAACCGCCGGTCTTTGTTCCCGCCGGCCTGCCTCCGAAATCCAACACCATGAAATCCGCCCTCCGCTCCACTCTTCTCGCCGCGGCCTGCGCCGCCGGGCTCGTCTTCTCCTCCGCCACCGCTTCCGCCGCCGAACCCGGCCTCGTCGACTTCGGTCCGGCCCTCGCCGGTGCCTCCAGCACCAGGAACATCGAGATCAACCTTCCCGAGCCGCTGCTCAACTTCGCCGCCACGATCGCGAAATGTCAGGACGCCGACGCCGCCGCACTCATCAAGGACCTCAAGCAGATCCGCGTGAACGTGCTCGGCATGGACGACAAGAACCGCGCCGACCTCACGACCCGCGTGCAGAAGATCCGCGGCGATCTCGCCGAGCAGGGCTGGCTGCGCGCCGTCAACGTCCAGGACAACGGCGACGACGTCGCCGTCTTCTTCAAGCTCGGCCGCAACTCCGCCGTCGAGGGATTGGTCGTCACCGTCCTGGGCAAGAACAACGAAGCCGTCTTCGTGAACATCGTCGGCAACATCGACCCGACCCGCATCGCCGCCCTCGGCGAAAAGTACGGCATCGACCACCTCAAGAAGGTCCACTGCAACCCGGCCTCGACGCCCGCGGCCCCCGTCGCACCGACCGCGCCGGTCGAAAGATCCTCCGCCAGTTGAGTCGCCTCCTTTTCTCCGAGTGAACCGGGCGGTGTCGCTTTGCGACGCCGCCTTTTCTTTGGCGCCGCTATCACGAGCCGCCAACGACACCACTCACCGTGCGGCGGCGCGGTCTTCCCGTCGTCGCCTGGTTCATCTCCACGCGCGCAGAGCCTCGCCGCCCCCGCCGCTACGCCCCGAGCTCACGCCCAAGCGGAAGCCCCGCATTCAACGGCTGAACCCCGCTCACCGTCCACTGTCCACCGACCACTGTCTACCGCCTCACCGCCCGCCGCCCCGCTCGACACCCGCCGCCCCTCGCCCACAATGCGCGGCGCATGATCACCGCCCTCGGTTTCGACGCCGACGACACCCTCTGGCACAGCGAGACCATCTTCGAGGACTACCACCGCCGTTTCCGCGAGCTGCTCGCGCGTTACCACGATCCCAAGACAGTCGAGGCGGCGCTCTACGCGACGGAGATGCGCAACCTCGACCTCTTCGGCTACGGCGTGAAGAGCTTCGCCCTCTCCGCGATCGAGACTGCGATCGACCTCACCAACGGCACCATCCCCGCCGACGAGCTCCGCGCCCTCATCCACGGCGCGCGGGAGATGCTCGCCCACCCGGTCGAGCTGCTCGACGGCGCCGCGGAGACCGTGGCCGCGCTCGCCGCCGACTACCGGCTCATCGTCATCACCAAGGGCGACCTGCGCCACCAGGAGCGCAAGTTCCAGCGCTCCGGCCTCGCCACCCACGTGCCGCATTGCGACGTCGTCTCCGAAAAGGACAACGCGACCTACGCCCGCGTTCTCGCCCGCCACCAGATCGCCCCCGAGGACTTCCTGATGGTCGGCAACTCGATGCGCTCGGACATCCTGCCCATCCTCGAGCTCGGCGGCCACGGCGCGTACATCCCGTATCCGCTCATCTGGGCGCACGAGAACGTCCCAGCGCCAGTCGACTGCCCGCGGTTCCACGCCCTCGCCAACCTGCGCGAACTCCCGGCACTGCTCGCCCGACTGCGCAGCGCCTGAACCGCACCGCCGGCGCGATTGTGACACTCCGGTGGCGGCAGCCGGTGTAAAAAGTCACCCCCCGCACCCGGCCCTCGGTGATCACCCTCGCGCACCACCAAGCGGCGCGCTGTGAACAACCTGCGAGCAACTTCCTGTCGCCGCGGCGCACCGTTTGCCCCACACACGCGGGCGCATGAACGCGAAGGTGCTCCTCGTCGACGACGAACCCGCGGTGCTCAAGTGCCTCTCGGCGGCGCTGACGCGCTTCGGCTACACCGTCACCGCCGTCAGCACCGGCCGCGCCGCGCTCGAGGAGCTCGGCCGGGAGCGGTTCGACCTGGTTGTCACCGATTTTCGAATGCCCGACTTCCTCGGCGACGCCGTGGTCGACGCGATCCGCGCGCACCGGCCCGAGACCGCCATCCTCCTGATCACCGGCTTCATCGACGAGCTGCCGCAACACCTGCGCGCCGGCCCCGAAGCCGTCCAGGTGCTGGCCAAGCCCTTCAGCCTCGCCAGTCTCCGCAGCGCGATGGACGCCATCCTGAGAAGGTCCACCGCGCTCCTGATCTGAGCAGCGAGGACCGCCGCCCGTTCGACGGGCTACTCCGCCTTGGGCCACGGCGCTGTCGCCCACTTCTCCGCGTCGAAACCGACCAGCCCGAAGTCCGCGCCGAGCACAAACGGCCGCTTCACCAGGCGGCCGTTGCCCGCCAGCAGCGCGAGCGCCTCATCCGTGGCCATCGAGGGCAACTTCGTCGCGAGCCCTTGGGCCCGATAGTCGAGGCCGGAGGTGTTGAAGAGCCGTCGCATGTTGCCCTGCTGCAGGGCGAGCATACGCCGGAGTTCCGCCGCCGTGGGCGGTGTCTCCACGATCGGCCGCTCAACAAACGCCACACCGCGCGCCCGCAGCCACTGCAACGCCGCGCGACAGGTGCTGCACCGCATATAGACGTAGACGACCGGGATGTTGGCGCTCATGCGGCGACACTGCCGCCGCGCGCTCCGTTGCCAAGCCGCCAGACCCACACCGCCGCGACGGCCTACAACGCGGCGCGGATCGCGGCGATCTGCGCGGCATAACCGGCCGCGTCGAGCAGCCGCTTCTGCGCCGGCATCATCTCGAAGGTCGAGCCCCACGCCGGCCCGCCCTCGTACTTCGGCACAAGGTGGAAATGCAGGTGCGCCAGCTTGTCGGAGTAGGCGCCGTAGTTGATCTTCCGCGCACCGGTGGCGGTCTGGATCGCCCGCGCCGCCCGGGCGACATCCTCCATGAACAGCGCCCGTTCGCCGGCGGACAGCTCGAAGAGCTCGTTCACATGCCCCCGGTACGCCACCACGCAGCGGCCCGGGTGCGTCTGCTCCCGGAAAAGGAAGAGCGTCGCAGCGCCCAGCGGCGCGATCTCGATCATCAGGTCGTGGAGACGCTGGTCCTTGCGGCAGTAGAGGCAGTCGGGCAGCTCGCGCATGTGCCCGTTGCCTAACCGCCGCCGCGGGGCAGGGCAAGAACGGCCTCGCGCCTCGCACGTCTCCGTGCACCGGATCCACCGCGGTCCTCCAAAGGGGTTGCCGTCCACGGGCGGTGGCGGCTACGGATCGCCATGCACTTCCGCATCCCCGTTGTCCTGTTTTCCCTCGCGTTGGCCGCCGCAGACCTCTCCGCCACCGACACTCCGCCGCCCGCCTTCCCGGCCTACAGCATCCCCGGCTCGCAGTTGCGCGATCTCCCGCCCACTGCCGCAGGCCGCCAGTACCAGCTCATGATCGGGTTGCCCGCCGGCTACGCGGCCCACCCCGAACGGCGCTATCCCGTCGTCTATGTCACCGACGGCTACTGGGACTTCGCCAAGATGTACGCCAATCGCGAGTCGCTCACCTACGACAAGGTCGCGCCCGACTTCATCATCGTCGGACTCGGCTACGTGGGCACCGACCTCAACTACGGCGACCTGCGCCGCTGGGAGCTGGCCCCGGTGCCCTTCGGCGGAGGCGCGCCCGAGTCCTCCGGCCACGCCGCGGACTTCCTGCGCACGATCAAGACGGAGATCATCCCGTTCGTGGAACGCGAATACCGCGCCGATCCCGCGCACCGTGTGCTCGCCGGTGCGTCGCTCGGCGGGCTCTTCACCCTCTACGCGCTGTACGCCGAGCCGGGCCTCTTCGAGGGCTACATCGCCGCAACGCCGGCGGTCGTGCTCGGCAACGACTGGCTGCTCGGCTTCGAGGAGGCGTTCGTGAAATCCGGCCGGCAGCTGCGCGGCCGCCTCTTCGTCAGCACCGGCGGCAACGAGTCGCCGGCCTTCATGGGGGGCGCACTCCGCTACAACGCCCGCGTCTCCTCGCGCCAACACCCGGACCTCGCCTACCAGTTCCGCATCATCGACGGCGAACGCCACGCCGGCATGCAGATCGAGTCCTACGTACGCGGCCTGCGCTTCGTCTTCGCGCCCCTCGCGCCGGAGTCGGGGCCCGCCGCCGCTCCCTGAGCTTCTTCTGCCTTCAGCGGGCAAGAAATGAAAAGGGCGACGGCCGCGGCCGTCGCCGTTCTGCAATCCGCTGGCTCCGTTCAGGCAAGCGACTCCGCCATCGTGCGCATCTGCACCTCAATCAGGCGCGATTTCGGCGACTGCGTGCAGGCCAGCAGAACCACCGCGGCGACATCCTCGGGATCGAGCATGGCCGACTGGTCGACGCCCTCCTGCGTGCGGCCCTTGCCGAGCGCGAACTCCGTCTTCACGCCGCCCGGACAGATCGCCCCGACCTTGATGCCGCTCTCGCGCAGCTCGCGGTCGAGCGCCTGCGCGAAGCCCACCTGGGCGAACTTCGTCATGCAGTACACGGCCTCGCCGCCGAAACCGTACACGCCGGCCATCGAGGAGATCATGAGGATCGTGCCGGACTTCTGCGCCTGCATCACCGGCACGGCGTGCCGCGTGAGCAGGAAGGTGGACCGCACGTTGGTATCCATCATCTCGTCGTACTCGGCCGCCGAGGTGTCCGTGAGCTTCTTGTAGTTACCAACGCCGGTGTTGTTGATCAGGATGTCGAGCCGGCCGAAGGCGTCGGTGGCGGCCTTCACCGCCGCGAGCGCGGTGGCCTCCTCGCGCACGTCGCCGAGCACGACGACGGCCTTGCCGCCGAGTTGCTCGACCTCGGCTTTCAGCGTCTCGAGTCGCTCCTTGCGGCGCGCGGTGAGCACGAGACTGGCGCCTTCGGCGGCCAGGGCGCGGGCACTGGCGCGGCCGATGCCGGCACTGGCACCGGTGATGAGCGCGACTTTTCCGGCTAGTTTGTGGGCCATCGGATTCGGGGAGGGAGGTTGGTTTTGGGGGAGAAAAGGGTCGCGCGCCGCGCGGTCACTTCGCCGCCGACCGCTCGCCGCCGACCGCCAGGAAATGCACGCCGCTCACGCTCACGACCTCCGCGGCGCCCGGGGCGATCACGTTGCAGCCCCGCGCCAGCGCAAGCGATTGTTCGACCAACGGAGGCAAGCCGAGCACGCGCCGCGCCTCCGCCGCCACGGCGGGCGAGACTTGGCGCGTCACGAGGCGATCGCTGCTCACGCTGATCACCGGCAGGCCCGAGGTGACCATCAAGCCCGGGGCGTTGCGCCGCCCCCAGTTTTCCACGCAACCGACCAGCAGGACATAGGGCAGCGGTTGGTAGGCCTTCCAGTAGGCGTACTCCTCGACGAAGGGCGCACGGCCGATCACCAGCGGGTAGACCCGGTCGAGCACCGCGCGGTACTCCTCCGGATTCGCCGCGAGCCGCGCAACGAGTTCCTGCAGCAAAGTCGCGTAGGTGAAGTCCGCCGGCAAGGCCCCGAGCTCAACCGCATTCGGGCCGCGGCCGAACGCGTCGCGAAACGCGCGCTCGACGGTCGCCTGCCGCTCCACCGCTCCGCCCCGGAGTTGTTCGCGCTGGAGCAGGAGCAACTCCGCCAGCGTCGCACTTTCCCGGCCCTGCCACGCCACGCGTTCGGCCTCGGTCGGCACACGGCCGAGACCAAGAAGAAAGGCGGCGTCGAGACGCTCGGACCAAGCGGGAACTGCGGCCATCGCGACCAACCCAGCGAGCGCGGCGACCGACACGGAGAGAAACCGGGGCAATTTCATCGTGCCGCACGTTGTGAGGCATTCCGATTCCGACAACTCCCAGAGCGTCGCAACATAAGAGCAGGCACGACCGCCGGCGCCATCCCCCAACGGACGCCGCACCCCGGTCCGGCGTCTTTCGCCCATGGACCATTGCGGACTGGCCACCGCCACCGCTGCCGCCAGTATCGAAAACGTCGGTCTCCCTTCGCTCCCCATGAAACGCCTTCTGGAAAAGATGCTCCCGGCTCTCGCGCCCACCCCGCGGCCGCACCACTCCCACCGCCACGCCGCCGGCCACAAGGTGTTCGCCCGTATCAACGAATCGCTCATGGCGGAGAAGCGGCTGCGGAAATACCAGAAGCCGCTCCACTCCGCCCTCATGCTCGCCCACGTCGGCCATGTGACCGGCGGCGGTTCGGTGCAGGGCACCGACGGCTCGATCCAGTGGATCAGCATCGAAATGGTCCTCAAGGACCTCGATGGAGCGCTCCATTTCGCCTGCGCCCGGCTCCGCGAACTCGGTGCGCCCGCGCACTCCACCGTGAAGTTCAAACGCGACGGCGTCGATGTGACGGAACCGATCCGCTGATGTCCCGCCGCTGGTGCTAGCGGCCGCCCCCCGCCGATTTGGCGGCGCCATCCCGCACCACGAGCCGGCTCAGCAACACCGCCAAGGCGAAGACCACCAGCGCGCCGACCACCCCGGCGACCGCCGTCGCCAACCCCTCGTTACTAATCCAGGGAAAGACATAGTCCGGTATCGGCGCCGGCGCCGCCTCCCGCGCCGCGTGCTCGAACCCCAGTTTCGCCGCCACCGCCTCCAGCCCGTCCGGCCACGGGCAGGCAAACGGCGCCGCGAACAACGCCACGCCGAGCGACGCCAGCAGGCCGTACCGCACGATCCCGCGCCCGCCGCCGGCGGCCGCCTCCGCCGGATTCGACGCCGGCCCGCCGACCAGTTCCGGCCGCGCACGCACCACCGCCGCAAAGACCAGCGCGCTGATCGCCCCTTCGCCCAACCCGATGATCATGTGAATCCCCGTCATCGCCGGCAGCGCCAGCGACCAGCCCACCGTGCCCGACCACGCCAGCTGGCCCGCGCACGCCAGCGCCGCCGCCACCGTCGAGCACCAGCCCGCGAACGCCAGCGCGGCCACCTGCCCGCGCAGGCCCGGCAGCACCCGGCTCACCCCGCGAAAAACCACCAGGCCCGCGAACGGCGCGACCACCGCCAGGTTGAACACGTTCGCGCCGAGCGCGGTCACTCCGCCGTCCGCAAATAGTAGACACTGCGCGATCAGCACGGTCGTCAACACGATCACCGCCGCCAGCAGCCCCAGCAGCGCCGCCACGAGCGCGCCGCCGATGAGATGGCCCGAGGTACCTCCCGCCACCGGAAAATTCACCATCTGCGCCGCGAAGACGAAGGCCGCGCCGAGCCCGAGCAACGGCACCCGCCGCGGCGGCAGTTCGCGCTTCGCCTGGTTCAGGGCGAGACCGAGCCCGCCCGCCGCCAGCGCGGCCGCGGTCACGGCAGTTTTCAGATCAAGGAAACCGTCGGGGATGTGCATGGAATGGAGATGGTGTGATTAGTGATCAAATACTGGCCCGCCATCCGCGGCCGGCAGGGGTAAGCGGACGAGCCGCCAGCGGTCGGTTCGCTTGAATGGCGGGGCGGGCTTCACGCCCGCCCTCGGGAAGCTCCGGACTCGGGTAGGCCGCGACACCAGCCACCACGCCGCATCGCCCGCGCCCCGCCGAGAATGAACTCGTCGCCCCGCGGGCCCGCGCCATCCTCGCCGCCAACCGCGCCGCCCATGCCCAAGAAGCCCCGCAAGGAATTCGCCACGCGCTTCAGCGCCTCGCTCCCGCCGCAGCTCATGCGCCAGCTCGACGCCATGGTCCGCGCGAAGGGCTACGACAACCGCTCGCTCGCCATCGCCGACATGATCCGCGCTCAGCTCGTCGAGCACAGCACGCAGCAGAGCGCCGCCACCGAGATCGCCGGTAGCATCACGCTCGTCTACGACCACCACAGCCACGCGCTTCAGCACCTGCTCAACGACGTGCAGCACGACCACGGCGCGCACATCATCTCCACGCTCCACTGCCATCTCGACCACGACAACTGCCTCGAGATCATCGCCGTCCGCGGACCCGCCGGAGTAATCCGCCAACTCGCCGACGAGCTCATCGGGGCGCGCGGCGTCAAGCACGGCAAGCTCGCGATCACCAGCACCGGCCGCGACCTGCCCGCCTGAGTACACGAGGGGGCCTCGCCCCCATGAGTCGGCACCGGCGAAAGATATTACGCTTTTATTTTTCGTAATACCCGGCAACCTGCGGGTTTCCCTCCTCTGCTGCAAACCATTCTTCGCGCCTTCCGCGCCGCCCCGACCCGCGCCCGCGCCGCCGACCGTACAGTTCCCGCTTCGGCTTTGCGCCCGTGAGCCGATTATCCGGACGTTTCCTCCCGATGAGCCGCCGCCCACGGTCCACCCGCCCAACCGCCCTCCTCCTGCTCGCCTTCGCTTCCCTCGCGGTGGGCGCGGCCGAACCGTCTTCGCCCGTGCCCACGGATACCCCACCGGCACTCCAGCCCTCCCTCACCGTCACCGGCGAATTCTGGGCCAGTTCCTCCGGCGGGCTCACGACCGGCTCACGCTGGAACTCCCTCGCTGATCTCGGCGACGAGATCGACCTTTCTCGCCTCGGCGCCCCGGCCGGTGCCTCGCTCACCGCCCAGCTCCTCTGGATCGAAAACCAGCACACCACCGCCGACTTCGCCGACCTCACCGGCGCCGCCAACCCCGTCTCCGGCCTCAACGCCTCCGACACTTGGCGCCTCTTCAACTTCTTCTACCGCCAGTCGTGGGCCGGCGACCGCTTCGCCCTCAAGCTCGGCCAGCTCGCCCTCGACGACGACTTCATGGGCTCCGACTACACCGGCCTTTTCGCCCACTCCGCCCTCGGCGCGATGCCCTCGCAGGTCGCCACGCCGCACGGCGCCGCCACCGGCGGCGGCGGTGCGTACCCGATCTATGCTGTCGCCGCCCCCGGCGTACACCTTTCGGCCCGGTTCAACGAGATGTTGTCGCTCCAACTCGGCGCCTACCACGGCGGCCCCGGCGCCGACGAACGGTCCAACCACGGCTTCGCCTGGGACGGCGGCCCGGGCCAGGGCCTCGTTGTCTTCTACGAAGGCGCGTACTCGTTCTCTCTTGCCGGCAAGGCTTCCTCCCTGCGCGCCGGCGGCGCCCTCCACACCGGCCGCTTCGACGACTTCGCCGCCCTCGCCACCGATGAAAACGCCGCCGAAGTCCGCGGCCTCCACAGCTTCTACTTGATCCAGGACCTCGTGCTCTGCACCACCGCCGCCGACCATCCGACGCTCGCCGCCTTCTGGCGCGCCGGCCTCAGCCCGCAGCAGGACCGCAGCGTCGTCCACCGCTATGCCGACGCCGGGCTGAACTGGTTCGCGCCGCTCCCCGGACGTCCCGACGACATCGCCGGCCTCGCCGTCTCCTACACCGAGTATGGCCGCCACTTCCGCCGCAGCGATACCACCCTCGCCGCCGCGGAGACCGCGATCGAAATCTCCTACCGCGCGCAGCTCACCGGCTCGTTCACGCTGCAGGCCATCGTCCAGCGCCATTTCAATCCGCTACCGCGCGCCGACGGGCGCCGCCACCCCGCGACCGTGCTCGGCCTGCGCGCGGCGTGGAACTACTGAGCCGTATCCGGTAACCAGCGCTCGTTCCCTGAGCGAGCCGACACCACGGGTGACTGGTAGGCCAGCGAGCTTGCTCGCGCCCCGAAGGGCCCCACGGTTCATGCGCCCGCCCACACCCTGACTGCTGCAACGGTGAACCGTCGTTGACTGGCCGACCCGAATCAGTCCGCTGGCACCAGTTCCACCTTAAGCTGGAAGAACCGGCTTGGCGCGCTCGTCGCGGCGGCGGGCACGGCCACCGTGAACTCCACCGGGATTCCCGCGGCCGTCTCGCCGAGCGGCTCCCAGTTCGCCAAGTCCGTGCTGGTCTCGACGCGGTAGCGCACATCCCTCGCGGCCGGATTGCGCGTGAAGGCGACCGAAAGCGCCGCGCGACCGAACTCGTCCTGGGTGAGAAGACGCAGCACCGAACCCGCTTTCCCGCGCGCCGGCAGACGGCAGGCATAGCGAACCAGGTTTGTGATACCGACCCCATCGGGATCGGCTTCCGGGGAGACGATGCGCGGCTGGGCCCGCTCGGCGGCGGTGAAGTTGTCGGCGACCCAGTGGGCATAACTGGTTCCGCCGTGGCCGAACCACTTCAGCCTGGGGATCTCGAGCACGATGGTGCCGCGGGCGGGCACCGCGACCGGGACCGAGCCACCGTTGCC
>JAHFTC010000152.1 GCA_023269585.1 Opitutaceae bacterium | reverse complement strand
AACTGGTAGCCGAGCACACGCGGCAGGGTGATGAGCAGCACGCGGCCCGCGGGGCCGGGATCGGCCCCGTGCGCGGCGCAGCAGGCGCGCACGCGGGATTTCAGGGTGACGAGGTCGGCGGGGGCGAACGTGGTGTCGGACGCGGCGGCTGGGTTGTGCAGCGGCTCGGAGAGCGGCAGGTAGCCGCGCTCATCGAAGCGGAAGAGGTTGGGGCGCGTGAAGGAGAGCAGTTTGAGGCGGCGGGCGAGTGCAGGAATCTCGTCGAGGTCGAGCGCGAGGTAGAAGAGCCGGTAGCTGAAGGCGTGGCGCTTCGGCGCGAAGCGTTCGTGCAGGACCGTGCCTTCGTAGAGGCACGAACGCGAGGAGGTCGCGTCGATGGAGCGGGTGGCGGGCGCGGTCATGGTTGGCGATCGCCGCCAAGTGCGGTCTCCCAGGCGTCGTGACCGAGGAGGAGCGTGGCGAGAGTGTGGGCGGAGAGGATGCCGTCCTCGTGGAAGCCGTAGCGTTGCCACGCTCCGGCAAAGTAGGTCTCTGTGCGGCCGATGGCGGCGGCGTTGAGGGCGGGGATCTCGGGCTGTGCTTGGGAGGCGGCGACGTCGAACAGCGGGTGCTCCTCGTCGAAGCGGCGGAGGATGGCGTCGGGCGGGAGCAGGTGCTCGCCGTCGAGGGTGACGAAGTAGTTGCGCCGCTCGGAGACGCCTTGGAGGCGGTTCATCCAGTAGTGCGTCGAGACGCGGAGGTCGTCGGTCGAGGCCGCGCCGGTGGGAGAGTCGAGGCGGTAGTTCCAGGCCGACCAGGCGAGGCGGGTGCGGGGCATCACGGCGGCGGAGGTGTGGAGCGTGACGCGGTTGGGCTGGTAGCGGAAGGCGCCGAGGAGGCGGCGTTCTTCGGCGGTGGCGTCGGCGCCGAGGAGGGAGAGGGCGGCGGGCGCGTGGCAGGCGAAGATGACCTTGTCGAAGCGTGTCGCGGCGTTGGCGGTCGCGACCTCGACGCCGCCGGTGGCCAGGCGCCGCACAGAGCGCACGGGAGTGCTTAGGTGGATGCGGTTGCGGAACGGCGTGGTGAGGCGGCGAACGTATTGGTGAGCGCCGCCGTCGACCGTCCACCACGGGTGCTGGGTGTGCAGGCCAAGGAAGCCGTGATTGTGGAAGAAACGCAGGAGGGTGGCGGCGGGGAAGCCGCGCATCTGGGCGGGCGGCGTGGACCACACCGCGGAGCTCATCGGGAGCAGGTAGAGCTGGAGGAAATCCTCGCCGTAGCCACGGCGGCGCACGTAGCCGTCGAGCGTGAGGCCGCGGAGCGCGGGATCGTCGAGCGCGGCGAGCGCTTCGCGGTTGAAGCGGTCGATCTGCAATAGCATCCGGTAGAACGACGGGCTGAGCAGGTTGCGGCGTTGCGCGAAGAGGTGGTTGAGACTGCTGCCGCAGTACTCGAGTCCGCGCGGGAGGTGCTGCACGCCGAACGACATGTCGGTGCGCTTCGTGGGCACGTCGAGCGTGTCGAAGAGCCGCGTGAGGTGCGGGTAGGTGACGTGGTTGAACACCATGAAGCCCGTGTCGATTGGCACGGCGCGGCCGTCCTCGTCGACGGTGACGGTGTGGGTGTGGCCGCCGATGTAGTCGGCCGCTTCGAAGATGGTGAGTTCGTAGCGGTGGCTGAGGAACCACGCGGCGCCGAGTCCGGAGATGCCGGAACCGATGATGGCGAGAGAGGGCATGGTGGTCAGGCGGGATGAGAAAGGCGGAGGTCGGGTGCCGTCGCGTGGCGGTGGTCGCGTGCGGCGGCAGCGCGGGCGAGGGCGCGGATGAGGCCGCTGAAGATGAGCGCATGGATCGGATACAGCGCGTACCAATAGAGCAGGCCCGGCAGCCCCTTCGGCTCGAAGAACGCCGTCTGCGTGAGCAGCGTGGCGCTGTCGGCGGTCGCGACCGACCGGAACTCGAGCCAGGCCCGGCCGGGAACGCGCATCTCGGCCCGGAGCCGGATCAGGTGTCCCGGTTCCACGGCTTCCACGCGCCAGAAGTCGAGCGCATCGCCCGCCCGCAGGTCCTCCGGGTCGCGGCGGCCGCGGCGCATGCCGACCCCGCCGAACAGGCGGTCGATCAGGCCGCGCAGTTGCCAGGTCCAATCGAGGTAGAGCCAGCCGCGGGTGCCGCCGAGCGAGGTGAAACTCCGGTACACCGAGGCGGCATCGGCTGAAACCATTGTCTGGCGACGCTCGAGGATCATGCCTTCGCTGGTGACCAGTTCCACCGGGGTCTTCTGGCCCTGGCTGGAGGTCAGAGCGTCGCTCCAGGCCGTCTCGACCTCGTGGGCTTCGAGCTTGCCGAGGGCCAGCCGCACCGCGGTGGCGTAGTCGAGAAGCTCGATCGCAGGGAAGAGGCGCCGGGCGGTGTCGTCGCGCACGACCACCTCGTTGCCCAAGCCTTTGATGAGCGGCCGGGCGATGGCGGCCGGAATCGGCGTGATGAGGTGGACCCAGTATGAGGATAACCGCGGCGTCAGCACCGGCACGGAGAGCAGGCGCCGTCTCAGCCCGCGGGCGTGGGCGTAGCCGGTCATCATGCCCGCGTAGGTGAGCACATCGGAGCCCCCGATTTCGAGGATGCGTCCCGCGCTCGCCGGGCAGTTGAGCGCGGCGACGAGGTAGTCGAGCACGTTGCGGATGGCGATGGGCTGCACGCGCGTGAACACCCAGCGCGGGCAGACCATCACGGGCAGGCGCTCCGTGAGGTAGCGGATCATCTCGAAGGAGAGGCTGCCGGACCCGACGATGACGGCGGCGCGAAACTCGGTCACGGGCACGCCCGCCTCGCGCAGCGCGGCTCCGGTTTCCTGGCGGGAACGCAGGTGCGGCGAGAGGGCGGCCTGCGGATCGCCCAGCCCGCCGAGGTAGAGGAGGCGGTGCACCCCGGCCGCCTTGGCGGCGGCGGCGCAATTGCGCGCGGCGACGAGATCGAGGTGCGAGAAATCGCCCCCGGCGCCGAGGCTGTGCACGAGGTAGTAGACCGCCTCCACTCCCTGCAACGCTCCGGCGAGGGACGCTTCGTGCAAGACGTCGCCCGTCGCCACCTCCACCTGCGGCAGCCACGAGCGCCCCTGCAGGCGAGAGGCATCACGCACGAGGCAACGCACCCGGTAGCCCGCGGCGAGCAGTCGCGGCACGAGTCGCCCGCCGACATAGCCGGTGGCTCCGGTGACGAGAACGAGCTTTGGACGTGGTGCGGTGCTCATGAGCGGGCCTCTATGTAGTTCCGAAGTTGCTTCACCGCGAACTGCATTTTCCTCCGCGACCGCCGGGGACGCGGCGGGGGGGCAACGCGAAGGCAGTTTAGAGCCATGGAGTAGCGGGGGTGGTTTGGAGTGTTATCTGGCTGGTGCGGAGGGAAGGCGCTTCCCGGCGACCGGTCAGTTGCGGGCGGTTCGGTAGTCGATTGCGGCCACCAGAACGAGCCCGGTGAGGATGTAGAAGCACAAGAGTAGTGAGATCATGGTAGTAGGTTTTCAGCGGCGGTGGTTACAGGGGAAGGATGACGGAATCGACGACGTGGATGACGCCGTTGGAGGCGGCGACATCGGTGGCGACGACGTTGGCGGAGCCGGCGCTGACCTTGCCGCCGGCCACGACGAGGGGGAGCTTCTGGCCGTTGACGGTGGGGGCCTGGGAGGTCGTCACGTCAGCGGCGAGGACTTTGCCCGGGACCACGTGGTAGGTGAGAATGGCGATGAGCTTGGCCTTGTTCTCGGGCTTGAGCAGCGACTCGACGGTGCCGGCGGGGAGTTTGGCGAAGGCTTCGTCGGTGGGCGCGAAGACCGTGAACGGTCCCTTGCCCTGGAGGGTCTCGACGAGGCCGGCGGCCTTCACCGCGGCGACCAGGGTGTTGAAGCTGCCAGCCGAGGAGGCGACGGCGACGATGTCGCCGGCGGGCTGGGACTTGGCGGCCGAGGTGGCCTTGCCGGCGGAGCAGGATCCGGCATGGGCGGGAAGGGCGAGGGCAGCGCTGGCGACGAGGGCGGCGAGGGTGAGGGAAACGGCGGATTTCATGGACGGAGTTGGTTTCTGATTTGAGTGGGTGAGCGAACCGAAGTGGCCGCTGACGGGGCGCAATGTCTAGATATTGTCGAAGAATGCAAATCCTTGTCTAGGATTATTAGGCAACCTGAATTTGAACGGCTTTAGTCGCTGGTGTTAATAATCTTGGAAGCTAGCGTTAGTTCCAAAGACCGCCTGGATCGGCCGAAGTGTTGAAATTCTGTCTAGACAGGATGGCGCGACCGCCCTTGGGCGGTTATCCGGCGTCGTGGGAGGAGCAGCGCGTCACCTGGCCGACGCACGCGGGCGGGTTGAATCGCGGCTTGGCTGCGCCGTCTGGATGCGGATCCGATTGTTCCGCGTGTTGGGACCGGCTTTACGCCTGCCATTCGGCGCGGGCGTCAAAATGGCGGGCGTGAAGCCCGGCCCGCCGTTGGAGCGTTTGTGGCGCAGGCGAGAGCCGCGCTAGTGCGCTTCCGGCCACCGCTGCGGCACTTTGCGGAGCTTGGCCACGTCGTAGCCCTGCTCGGCTAACTCGGCGACCAGACGTTGGTAGTCGGCCTCCGGGATCTCGGGAGTGCGCGCCATGATCCAGACGTAATCGCGCTTGTTGCGGCCGATGACGGTCCGGGTGTACTCAGGATTCAAGTGCGTGATGAGAAACTCGGCCTTGAACGGCCAGACGAACTGCATCGCCCAGGTGGAGTTGTTGACGCGGTCGACGACAAAGCCGCGCGGGGTGTAGCGTTTGAGTGGTCCGTCGAAATCGCCTTTGTTGAAAGTGAACGTCGTGGCGATGGTGCCGTCGGCGTCCAACCGGTAGTCCTCGATCGCGTTGAAGGCCTCGGTCTCGATGAAGGTCGGGATGCAGGCGATGACGTACCATGGTCCCATGAACCGCGGGAGGTCGACCTTCTCGACCGTCTTCAAGGGCGGCAGCGAGGTCGCGCAGCCGGTGAGAAGCAGCAGGCAGGGCAGGAGCGGCAAGAGTTTCATCGAGGGTTGGCGAGGGGCGAATTCGGTGGAGGTTGCGGGGATGCTTCAGTTGGGCGGCTGTCTTGGGCGGAGCGACGGGTGGTGAACTCGCCCGGCTCCCGGGATCATTCGTCCGCGTACTTGTACCGGATGGTGACTTCCTGCCGTTCGCCGGTTTTGGTCTGGATGTTCGAGACGCCACGGAATTCGAGAAGCCGGCGTTTCTCCCGATCATATTCCAGCAACATTTTCGGGGCGAACTGTCGCAACAGCCAGTTTCGGAGGCTCAGTTCGGCCGAGATACGCGACTGGTCGGCGGCGAGGCGCTTCACCACGAACGCATAGGGGCGGAGCTCGGAGGGCAGGACCAAGTTAAGCGTGATGTTGTCCTTTTCCAGGAGGCCCAGGTTGTCGATTAGGTAGTAGTGCCAACCTTGGCAGGAGAAGACTCCGCTGTCGCGGCGGAGCGGCGCAGTCTTCTCGGGGGCGCTCCCGGTCTGGTGGAAGACGAGGTACCCGCCGTCCTGCCAGCGCAGTCCCTCGCGGTAGTCGCGCCGCAGGTCTTCGAAAACGTAGGTGGGCAGGGCGACGCTGCGCGAATAGTCGGAGCGCAGGGTGGCGATCAGGGAACCGTCCGGCGCCAGGTATTCGGTGAGTGAATCCACAACGCCTTGGGCGCCGGAGCGCACCGTGTGCCGCTCGGTGTAGACCAGGTCGCCCTTCTCGTCCCGGGCTTCGCCGAGGTACGCGGTGTCCGTCGCTCCGGCCGAGCCGGCGATGAGGGTGAATGCCAGCCAGAGCAGGCGCCAAGAAGGGATGGTGGGTGGGCTCGGGGTCATGGCGGGGAGGGGTGGTTCTCTATCGGGTGTCTTGCAGATGCTGTTGCAGGCGTTGCACGGCGAGTTCCTTGGCCTTGGCCTCGATCTCGACGGTCACGTCGAGGTTGAGCCATTCTACCGGGAAATCGGCCGGCGCGATGTAATCATGATGGCGTTCGCGATACGGTCCGTCCCAGCCGGCGAGCGGGCTCGAGAGATGGAAGAGCGGCTCGCGGTCCCAGGTCAGCAGCGCGGCCGCGGTGGCCTCGGCGACGGAGAGCCCGTCGGGCAGGCAACGGTGGTGGTGCACGTCGTACACGAGCGGAAGATTCTCGGCCCGGCAGAGCGGGATGAGTTCGGCGGGCGTGTAGGTGGTGTCGTCGTTCTCCACCGTGAGACGCGAACGGGCGCGGAGCGAGAGGCGGTCGAGCGCGCGACGGAATCGCTCGAGGGCGGCGGGCTTGTCGCCGTAGGCGCCGCCGGCGTGGATGTTGAGAGTGTCGGCACTGGTCCACTCGGCCCACTCGGCTTGCGCCTCGAGGTCGGCGAGCGAACGCGCGACGACCTCGGGATCGGGCGAGTTGAGGACCACGAACTGGTCGGGGTGGAAGCCGGTGCGGATGCCGTGTTCGCGGGCGAAATCGCCGCAGAGCCGCAGGCGCGCGACGAGGGAGTCGGCGGCGGGCAGATCGGCGACGTTGTAGCCGAAGGTTGGATGTGTACGCAGCGGCAGCAGCGAGCTGAGGATGCGGAACGAGCCGATGCCGTGCGTGTGGCAATAGTGGAGCGCGGCGAGCAGGGCGTCGGCGTTGGCGCGGGCCAGTTCGCAGAGGCGCGCGAGCTGCTCCGGGCGCGGCAGACGCGTGAGGGCCGCGGCCGTGGTGGTGCGGAACTTGATCGGTTCCGCGGCGAACTGGCAACAGAGGCCCAGCCGCGGGCCGCGCGGCGTGGTGGCGAGGACCTGGTCTCGCGGGCGGCGCCGGTGCTTTTCGGTCTTCGGGCGAGTGCTCATGGCGCGGGGGTGTCCAAGCGCAGCATCACTTCGTTCCGGCGAAGGAAGGGCGGAATCCACGGCGGATCGAAGTAACCGTAGATCGGAGGCGCAGAGGCGGACAGGTGCTCCGCGGCCAGCCAGGTTCTCAAGCGGTTGAGCGCGGCTTTTTCGTTCTTGGCGCTGCGCCCGCCACTGAAGCGCATCACTGCGAACCGGCCGGCGGGGATCTCCCTCACGGCCAGCGTCTCGTCTTCCGGGCGGGGCACCCGGCCTGGTTTCAAGGTGGCGGGCATCACGAACGCCATCGTGGCCCGGCCGTCGTTTTCGCCCATGAAGACCGGGGCGGTCATCGCGATCTTCTCGCCGGACGCGTTGCGTCCCGAGATGAAGCGGAAAAGCCGCCGGAATCCCGAGTCTCCCCCGTCGTTCTGCGTCGCCTCGACCACCGTCAATGAAGGGTAGTCCCGCAACTCAAAGGGGCTGGCGGTTCGCACCTGCTGGAAGGGCGCGGTCTCGGTGCCGGCCCGGGCGGTGGGTCCGCCGAGGGTGAAGAGTACTGCGTTCATGAGCAGAGCAGGGAAAAGCAGCCGGAATTTCATTGGGTCGGTATTCATTCGAACGCGAGTCGTGGACGGCGCGCCCCGGGTCGGTGGCTACGGGGAGACTTTCGCCGTCTGGAGCAAGTCGGCGCGGGGGACAACGTTGTCCGTCGCGGCAGACGGGCGACAGAAGAGTTCGTGGAGTGTTTTCTGGCGGTGGGCGAAGATGCGCTCCACCTGCGGGCGGACGAAGAGCGCGTCGATGAGGCTTCCGCCCGGCACGGCGTAGCGGATTTCATCGTCGCACCGCGTGCCACCCGGGACCTCGGTGAAGGTGTGCGTGTGCACCCAGAGCCGGTAGGGGCCGCGCAGCTGGCTGTCGACGAAGCGCACGGGCGGCTCCCACTCCGCGATTTCGGTGCGCCAGCGCAGCGGCAGGCCGTGGAGGCGGATGCGGTAGTCGATGAGCGCCCCGCGGCGCATGTCTACCGGCGTGGGTGTTAGGATACGGAAGTGCAGCCAAGGCGGCGTGATGCGCTCGAGGTTTTCGGCCGCGGCGAAAAACGGAAAGATTGCCGCACGCGGACGCGCTAGAAGCTGGGAGAAACGGAGCGTGCGGACAGTCATGGTCGGAGGTCGGGAAAGTGGACCGGAGGCGGGGCGTTGGCGCTGGGTGCAGGGCTGGTTTGCGCCGCACGCGGGTGGGAACCCGCCTCCGGGGAAATTGACTGCGCGCCGCCTTCGTGGGACGGCACCGCAGGTTTTGGTTCGTTACAGGGGAAGGATGACGGAATCGACGACGTGGATGACGCCGTTGGAGGCGGCGACATCGGTGGCGACGACGTTGGCGGAGCCGGCGCTGACCTTGCCGCCGGCCACGACGAGGGGGAGCTTCTGGCCGTTGACGGTGGGGGCCTGGGAGGTCGTCACGTCAGCGGCGAGGACTTTGCCCGGGACCACGTGGTAGGTGAGAATGGCGATGAGCTTGGCCTTGTTCTCGGGCTTGAGCAGCGACTCGACGGTGCCGGCGGGGAGTTTGGCGAAGGCTTCGTCGGTGGGCGCGAAGACCGTGAACGGTCCCTTGCCCTGGAGGGTCTCGACGAGGCCGGCGGCCTTCACCGCGGCGACCAGGGTGTTGAAGCTGCCAGCCGAGGAGGCGACGGCGACGATGTCGCCGGCGGGCTGGGACTTGGCGGCCGAGGTGGCCTTGCCGGCGGAGCAGGATCCGGCATGGGCGGGAAGGGCGAGGGCAGCGCTGGCGACGAGGGCGGCGAGGGTGAGGGAAACGGCGGATTTCATGGACGGAGTTGGTTTCTGATTTGAGTGGGTGAGCGAACCGAAGTGGCCGCTGACGGGGCGCAATGTCTAGCGAAT
>JAHFTC010000151.1 GCA_023269585.1 Opitutaceae bacterium | reverse complement strand
CGCTGGATGCAGTTGGTGGTCATGAGGACCGCGCCGGGGAAGGCGGAAAACTCCTTCTGCTGGTCCTGCCAGGCGCCGCCGTAGTTGCCGACCAGATGCGGGTGCCGCTTGAGCAGCGGATAGCCGTGGGCGGGCAGCATCTCGCCGTGGGTGTAGACGTTGATGCCCTTGCCGGCGGTCTGGACGAGGAGGTCCTCAAGGTCCTTGAGATCGTGGCCGGAGACGAGGATGCACTTGCCCGGGATCGGGTCGACGCGGACCTGCGTGGGCTCGGGGTGACCGTAGGCGGAGGTGTTGGCGCGGTCGAGCAGCTCCATGATCTGGAGATTCACGGTGCCGGCCTCGAGGCAGAGGCCGAAGAGACTGTCGACCGTGCCGTCCTGCGCGGCGACGGCGGCGAGGGCGCGGGCGTGGAAGGCGTAGACGGCGTCGCTCTCGTGGCCGAGGATGCGGGCGTGCTGCGCGTAGGCGGCCATGCCCTTCACGCCGTAGACGAGGAGCTCCTCGAGGGCGACGATGTTGCGGTCGCGCCGGGCGGAGCGGGCGTCGATCGCGACGGCGAGGCCGGCGATCTCGCGGGCGGCGAGGGTGTCGCCGAAGTCCAGTGGCAGGGCGTTCGTGGGGGCGGCGGAGCCGGCGAGGGCGACGGCGTGGGCGTGGATCCGGAGGCCCTCGGAGATCTTCGCGCTGATGCGGGCGGGATCGAAGCTGACGTTGGTCACCGTGACGAAGAGCGCCTCGATGATGAAGCGGTCGAGGGCGAGGTCGGTGCGGCCGAGGGAGCGCGCGGCGTGGGCGTGCTCGGCGACGGCCTTGGCGACGTGGACCAGGAGGTCCTGGAGGGCGGCGACTTCGCCATCTTTGCCGCAGACGCCGGTGGCGGTGCAGGCCGTGGTACGGTGGGTTTGCTCACACTGGAAACAGAACATTGTGGATAGGACGAGTGGTTGTTGTGCCACCAAGTCATATCATGAACGGAGGCGGGGCGCGTTGATGTGGCTCAACATCGGCTATTACTTCAGGTCCCGACCGTGTTCTCGTCCGTACAAACTGTGTAGCGTTGTGGTTGGTGGCATGCTCACCTGTGTCCGGGGCCTGCCGGTGCTAAAGAGCTCAAACGGTGTAGCCCTCGTGCTTGTGGCCAGCGCGGAACAGCGCCGTGTCGTAACACCTCGGAATCGCTGAGCGTTCGCTGCGGTCGGCGCATGATGGCCGTTTTATGGGATGGCCGAACGGAGGGGAGGCGGGCGAGCCACCTACAAGAGGTGTGTACGCAGCTCCTGCTGCGGTGTTGGAACGGCCCGGCTTCGCGTGGGTTTTCGTGCGAAATGGCGACCTATTCCTGCGCCGATTTCGAGCTCAGGATGGGACTGGTAGAGGTGTTTTAGGTGGCGTTTTCGCTGTGCCGGAACCCTTGGCTTTCGCTCCCGTTCTCGGGAGGGTATTGCGTCTGTTGCCGAAGAAGGGCGGGGGACTCGGGGGAACCAGCTGGGCTCGTCGTAGCGGCGGGCTCCGAACCGACGCGGTGCGTCTCGCACGGGAGCGGGTAGCGGCGCGGCGGGATCGCGCCTACACCGTTTTCGGGAGACGCGGTCCGTTGAGACGGTGACCGCGTCCGGCCGTGATGGTGGGCATGATCACCGCCGGCATCATTCGCAACGGATCGAACTACCTCGCGCATCACCTGCGCCGGAACGACTATTGGGCCGAGGGCGAGAAGGCTGTCCTCGGCGAGTGGATTGGCGAAAGCGCGAGGGCGCTCGGCCTCGCGGGGGCTGTCGCCGACGCGCCGTTCGAGGCGCTGCGCTGCAACCGACATCCGGGTACCGGCGAGGAGCTGACGGCGCTCGGGGCGAAGAAGTCCGTCGCGTTCGTCGACGTGCAGCTGTCGGCGCCGAAGGATGTGAGCGTGCTGGCGATGGTCGGCGGCGACGAGCGTGTGCGCGAGGCGTTCGCCGACTCGGTGAAGGTGGTGCTCGCGGAGATGGAGCGCTTCGCGGCCGTGCGCGAGCGCCGTGGCGAGGCGAAGCACTCGGAGGCGTACCGCCTGACCGGGAACTTCGCTGGCGCGCTGTTCCTGCACGATGCGAGCCGCGATCTCGATCCGCAGTTGCACGCCCATGCGGTGCTGGCGAATGCGACGTGGGACACGAGTCGCCTGGGTTGGTACGCGCTGCAACCGGCGGAGATGCTCCGGGCGTCGCTGTATCTGCGGCAGATCCTGTATCGCGAACTGGCGGGTCGGTTGCGCGGTCTCGGGTACGAACCGTACGAGATGAACTCGACGGGCTTCGCGATCCGCGGCGTCGAACACCTGCGCGAACGCTTCTCGAAGCGCACGCGCCACGTCCAGCAACTCGCCGAGGCGTTCGCCGCGGAGAAAGGGCGCAAGCCCACGAAGCGGGAGGTCGAGGTGCTCGTGCGCGAATCGCGTGAGGACAAGCTGACGGAGATCAGCACGCCCGAGGTCCGAGCGCGGCAACGCGCCGAGCTCACGGCGAGCGAAGCCGACCGGCTCGACGTGCTCGTGTCCGAGGCTCGGGCACAGGCGCCGCGCGAGCAGTGGTCGCATGGCAACGCGCAGTCGGTTCTGGAAGCCGCGCTGCGCCACGTGTTTGAGCGGGCCAGCGTCGCGCGCGAGGGCGTGATCCTCGGCGCGGCGTTGGAGTTGCATTCCGACTTCTACCGGTGGCGTGAGCTGCGGACCGCGCTCGACGCGCATCCCACGGCGTACCGGAAGAACGGCGAGATGACCCTGAGCCAAGTCTGCCGCGAAGAGGCGGCGGTGCTTGATCGGGTGCGGTACGGCCGCAACACGAAGTTCGGCTTCGGCGATCCGGCGGGCTTGCCGGCGACATTGACCGCGGGTCAACGCCGGGCGGCGACGGAGATTCTGGGCAGCCACGATTTTCTCAGCGTGCTGGTCGGTGATGCCGGCACCGGGAAGACGACCGTGCTGACCGCCATTGAAGGCGCGTATCTCGCGGCTACCGGGAAGCGGTTCATTCCGCTCGCACCCACGACCAAGGCGCGCGATGCCCTGGTCGAGAGCGGCTTCGCTGCGGCCGACACCGTGCAGCGGTTCCTGGTCAGCGAGGCGATGCAGCGGGAGGCCGTCGGCCGGGTGTTGCTGGTCGACGAAGCCGGACTGCTCGCGACGGCGCAACTCGACCAACTGACGAAGATCGCGCAGGAGGTCCGGGCGCGCGTGCTCCTCGTGGGCGACACGAAGCAGCATTTCAGCGTCGAGCGTGGCGACGCGTTGCGGAACGTGATCGAGCGTTCGTACACGCCGGTGGTCCGACTCACCGAGGTGCTGCGCCAACGCAACGAGGCCGACCGGCGGTTCAGCCGGCAGCTCGCGTCGGGTGATGCCGCCAGGGCCTTTCACGATGCCGACGACCGTGGGATGATCGTGGAGGCCGGCAACGACGATGCGCTCTTCGCCCGGGCCGCGGAGCATTTCGTCGCGAACAAGCTCAAGGGAATCGGGACGCTCGCCGTCATCCCGTTCTGGGATGAGATCGAGCGGTTCAACGCGCAGGTGCGGCCGGCGTTGCGGAGAGCGGGATTGCTCGGCGGTGACGAGGTCGTGCGTGCGGCAGTGAAACCGTTGAGCTGGACCGCCGAGCAAAAGGCCCACTGGCACGAGTACCAGATTGGCGACCGCCTGCTGTTCTGCCGCGACACGCGATTCTTCCGACGCGGCACCGCTGCCGAGGTCATCGCCATCCGACCCGACGGACTGATCGCGCGCGGGGCGAACGGCCGTGAGGCCAAACTCGGGCGCAAACAAAGCACCACCTACGATGTCGGCCGTCTCGAATCGTTGCCCGTCGCGGTCGGCGACAAGCTCTTGATCCGTGGCCGTGACGACGATGCCGGCTTCACCAACGGCGACATCAAGGAAGTCGCGCACGTCGATCCTGCAGGCGACGTCATCCGGTTTACCGATGGGCAGGAACTCCCGCGCAACTTTGCTGCGTGGACCTACGGCCACGCCATCACCTCGTACCGCTCGCAAGGCAGCACCTCGGAGGAATCCATCCTCGTGCTCGGCGAGGTGGCGGCCCGCGCGTTGGCGCGCCGCCAGTTCTACGTCGGCAGCACCCGCTACCGCGGCGCCCATGCCATTTACGTGGCCGACAAGGAGGCGATCCTCGGCCGCCTCACCCGGCCCGACGCCGGCCGCGAACTCGCCACCGAATTCCTGCAGCGCCACCACATTTCCGAGCGCCTCATCCCTCGCGCGCTGCGCAACCGCAGTCCACGCCAACAGGCCGCCTGGCTCGCCGCCCAAAACCAGCAGCGGCAGTACCAGCAACGCCACGGTGAGCGACGCACCGTATGAACCCGCCAAACAGAAAAGGCGACCGGGCACTCCGGTCGCCGTCTGCCCCGGAGTCGGTCCGTTTGGCTGGTCCGTTGTCTTCATAAAAACCGGCGGAGGCCGTCCTCTCGGATCGAGCGGTTGCGTCCGGCGCGGAGGCCGGGGGCGGAGTGGCGGCGCTGGTGGCAGTGGAGGAAGGAGTCGGCGCCGGTGGGAGCGCGGCACGGCCGCCGGTGTCGCGTCCCGAGCCTGCGAGGGCGCGATCCTGGCGAGTGGTCGGGCTCGGACGACGAGTCGCCAGAGGCGGCTGTGAGCGCGGAACCAAGCCGTCTCCGACCGCAACGAACACCAGCGCCAAAACGGCAGTCCTCGCGCCGGAGCGCCGGGTGCAACCGCTCGCGGTCTGGATGCCACGGCACCCCTGGAAAGAATCGCTTGGGGGCCGGCCTCCGCTGTAGTCTGAGTGGATTGTCTGGATCGATCACGATTGGTTGCGAGTCGCCGGGGTTGCGTTGTGAGAGGGACCGGAGGGGCGATCTGGGCCATGGTGGGCGAATCTCCGAGTTAACCTTCAGTAGAACGGGTCGATAACGGAAGGCAGCTACTACCCGATCCACCGAGCGCCGCGCCCGCCCGCCTTCCGGCTCCGGCCGCACGTTTTCGCTCGACCGCTGTTCTCCTCATGAAATCCCTTGGTCTTCAGGCCAAGTTGTTGCTCATCCTCGCGCTGCCGTTGCTGGCGGCGATCGTGCTGGGGGGCGAGTTTGCGCGGGCTCGCTACCAGCGCTACCGCACCTATGCCGAGATCGGTCGCAGCGCCGCGGTGTTGCGGCAGTTCGGCGTGACGGTGCACGAGCTGCAGAAGGAGCGCGGGCGTTCGGCCACGTTTCTGGGGAGCAAGGGCGCGAAGTTCGGCCCCGAGCTCGCCGAGCAACGGCAGGCGACGGATGCGGCCGTGCGCGCACTGAAGGCGGTGCTGGCGGGCTTCGCTCCGGAGGACTTCGGCGCGGAGTTCGCCGCGGGGTTCCGGCGCGCGGTGGGTCAGCTCGACCGGCTCGCGACGGTGCGCGAAGGCATCACGGCGTTGCAGTCGACCGTCGCCGATTCCACGGCCTATTTCACCGGCACGATCGCCGAGGTGATCGCCGTCGATGGCGCGCTAGCGTTGCGGGTGGACGATGTGTCGATCGCGCGCGGCATGGCCTGCTATGTGAACTTCATGCAGGTGAAGGAGCAGAGCGGCATCGAGCGCGCGACGCTCGCGGCGGTGTTCGCCGCCGATCGGTTTGCCGGAGATGCGTATGCGCGGCTGCTTCGGGCGGTGGCCGCGCAGGATTCGTTCCTCACCGTCTTCATCGGGCAGGCGACACCTGAACAACGGCAGGCGGCCGAGCGGCTGCAGGCCGACGAGACGTTCGAGGTGGTGGCCCGCTTGCGTGGGCGGGCGCTCGACCGCAGCGCCGAGGGCGGCTTCGGGGTCGATCCGGCGGAGTGGTTTGAACGCGTCACGGCGAAGATCGACCGCATGAAGGGCTTCGAGGACCGGCTGGCCGACGACTATCAGGCGGAGGTTGCAGCGTTGCGTGCGCAGGCACGCAACCAGTTGACGCTGGCGGGCGCGCTCATGGCGTTCGTGCTGGCGGCGACGATCGGCGTGTCGCTGGTGGCGACGCGGGCGGTGCGGCGCTCATTGGAGGTCGTGATCCACAACGTGCACTCGAGCATGCAGGAGTTTGGGGATACGGCGCGGCAGGTGGCCGGCGTGAGCGTGACACTGGCCGATGGCGCCAGCGCGCAGGCGGCGGCGCTGGAGGAGAGCAGTGCGGCGTTGGAGGAGACCTCGAGCATGACCAAGCGCAACTCCGAGAGCTCGGCCAGCGCGCAACGGGCCGCCAGCCAGGCTCGGGCGACCGCGGACGCGGGCGCCGAGCGCATGCAGGCGATGCGGACCGCGATGGATGCGATCAACCGCGGCAGCGAGGACATCGCGAAGATCCTCAAGACCATCGACGAGATTGCTTTTCAGACAAACATCTTAGCACTCAACGCCGCCGTCGAGGCCGCGCGTGCCGGCGAGGCCGGTGCCGGTTTTGCGGTGGTGGCCGAGGAGGTGCGGGCGCTCGCGCAGCGTTGCGCCGCCGCCGCCCGCGAGACGGCCGACAAGATCGGCGATTCGGTGGCGAAGAGCCGGCAGGGCGCCGAACTGAGCGGCGAGGTTGCGCGGAATTTCGAGGAGATCCAGCACCAGATCCGCCAAGTGGATTCAGTCGTGAGTGAGATCGCGACGGCTTCGGCCGAGCAGACGCGCGGCATCACGGAGGTGACATCGGCTGTTTCGGAGATGGACAAGGTCACGCAGGCCAACGCGGCGCATGCGGAGGAGACTGCGGCGGCGGCCGAGCAGCTCAACGGTCAGGCCGTGAAGCTGCTCGCGGCCGTGGAGTTGTTGCAGCACATGGTGGAAGGTGGCGCGGAGCCGGCCGGCACGGGCGCTGCGCGGGAGGAGCGCATCCATCCGGTTCATAGGGCGGCCGGACGCGGCGCGTATGCGGGCGACGAGTCTTCGCACGGTGCGGCGATCGCCAAGGCCATCGCTGCACATGCAATGTGGAAGACGCGTTTGCGCACGGCGATCGATCGCGGTTCATCCGACTTGAAGCCCGAGGAGGTGTCGGTCGACAACCGCTGCGACTTCGGTCGCTGGCTCTACAGTCTTCCGCCGGACGAGCAGAATGCGCCGGAGGTGCAACAGATCCGCGCCATGCATGCCGCGTTTCACCGCGAGGCCGGCGAGGTCTTGCGGCTAGCGAAAGCCGGCCAACGCGAGGCGGCCGAACGCGCGATGGCGGTGCGCGGACCGTTCTGGACGGTTTCGGAGAATCTCACCACCGGCATGAGGGAGTGGAAGAATCAGGTGGCGGGAGTGTGAGCGGGTGGCCGGGATCGTGGCCTGATCGCAGCCTGAAGGCCGCGCCACGGGGGTGGGAGCCGAAGGGTGTGTGGGGCCGCAGGGGACGGTGGCGGCGCGGGCTTCAGCCCGCGGAGGCCGGGGGACGGCGTGGCGGCTCAGGGGCTGCGGCCTTCGCCGGCCTCCTCGTGGGTGATGCCGTCGCGGATATGGTAGATCCGTCGGAAGGTCGGGATGATCTTCTCGTCGTGGGTGACGACGATGACCGCGGTGTCGTAGCGCTTCGCCATCGCGTTGAGGATACGGATGACGCCCATCGCGCGCTCGGAGTCGAGCGGGGCCGTGGGCTCGTCGGCCAGGATAACCGGCGGGTGGTTGACCAGGCCGCGGGCGATGGCCACGCGCTGTTGCTCGCCGCCGGAGAGTTGGGCGGGCATGGCGTGGGCGCGGTGCTGCACGTCGAGGGCGGTGAGCAGTTCGAGTGCGCGGGCGCGCGCCTCGGCATCGGGCCGGCCGGCGAGCATGGGCAGGAGGGCGACGTTGTCGACGACGTCGAGGAAGGGGATCAGGTAGGGGGCCTGGAAGACGAAGCCGATCTTGTCGCGGCGCAGCGCGCGCAGGTCGCGGACCTTCCAGCCGTCGTCGTGGATGACTTCGTCGCCCAGGATCATGCGGCCGGCGGTGGGGTCGATGACCGCGCCCAGGCACTTGAGCAGGGTGGTCTTGCCCGAGCCGGACGGGCCGACGAGGCCGACGACCTCGCCGGGGGCGACGTGCATGTGCACGCCCTTGAGCGCGTCGACGGCGGTCTCGCCGGAGCCGTAGCGTTTTTTCAACCCTTCGATGCGGATGCCTTTTGCTGCCATATCAACCTCCGATGGCCTCGGCCGGATCGACCTTGAGCGCCACCCGGATGGCGATGCCGCTGGCGAGGATGCAAATCGCCATGACGGCGAAGAATCCCGCGATCGAATCCGGGAGGACGAGCAGGACGTGTTTGGGGAAATGGGGGGCGGCGTACGTGGCGGTGATCCGGCCCACGGCGAAGCCGATGAAGCCGAGCGCGAGGGCTTGCTGCACGATCATGGCGGCGATGGTGCGGTTGCGGGTGCCGATGAGCTTGAGCACGGCGATCTCGCGGATCTTGTCCATCGTGAGCGTGTAGATGATGAACGCGACGATGGCGGCGCTGACCGCGGCCAGGATCACCAGGAACATGCCGATCTGCCGGGCGGAGGTGGCGATGAGCTTGCCCACGAGAATATCCTCCATCTGGGCACGGGTATGCACGGAGAGGCGTTTCCAGCGCCGGATCGTCGCGGCGAGCTCGGCGGCGGAGGCACCGGGCGCCACGCGGACCAGGATCGCGTTGACCGAGGTGCTGGCGGTCTGGGTGCTGTCGAGGGCCGCGAGCAGCCCGGGGGCGCCGGGGCGGTTGAAGACCGGATTCGCCGCGGTGCGTCGGCGGTTGCGCCAGATGGCGTCGTTGTCGCGGAGAAACTGGGCCTCCTGCGCGTCCTTGAGCGGGATGAACACCATCGGATCGCCGCTCGAGGACACCATGCGGCGGGTCAGGCCCACGACCGTGTAGCGGTTGCGGCGGATGGTGAGCTGCTCGCCCAGCCGGGCGCCGGCGGCGACGTCGGCCACGGCTTCGTAGTGGCTGCGCGTGATCTG
>JAHFTC010000150.1 GCA_023269585.1 Opitutaceae bacterium | reverse complement strand
GATCGGCACGGTGGAGGACATCGGCCTGCGCTCGACGAAGATCCGCAAACTCGACCGCAGTCTGCTTGTCATCTCCAACAAGAGCGTCGCCGCGGAGAACATCATAAACCTTTCGCGCTTCACCGGCCGCCGGGTCGAGCAGGTGATCGGTATCACCTACTCGACAACGGCCGCGCAGATGGAGGAGTTGGTGGGCGAGGCGCGGCGACTCCTGCTCGCCGAGCCCGAGATCGATCCGGCGTCGCCGATTGTCTATTTCCGGGACTTCAACTCCTCGTCGCTCGACATCTGGATTGTATTCAACGCTCTCGATCCCGATTTCCACAAGCACATGGCGCTGCGCCAGCGGCTCAATCTGGCGTTCATGCGGGCGGTCGAGGCGCGCGGACTCTCCTTCGCCTTTCCGACCCAGACCGTGCATTTCGACGGCGAGATCGCCCGCCAGCTTGCCCCCAAGCGCCCGAGCTGAGCGGCGGCAGCGCCGAAGGTTGCGCGGTGGTTGGGCCCGCCCGCTGGCTGCTCCGACTAATCTCTTCATGTGGGTTACGTACAAAGGCATGCGCCCGAGGTGCACCCCATCTCCCCGGTTGAAGTGTCACCCATCACGCCGGATCGAACCCGGCCCAGATAGAGCTCGCTGTCGGGATAGGCCTCGGTGTCGAGCAGGGTGGTGACCAGCACGATCTCCTCGGTGCTGAAACCGGGGATACTGACCCGGAAGCGCACGATGCGCATGACCAACTCCTCGGGCAGCTCGTTCCATAGCGCCTTGTCCCAGGTTGGGGTGATGCGCTGGGGTTTCTTCCAGGTCATCCGTTCGCCCTTGAGCTTGCGGGCCTGGTGGGCGCGCATGACCACGTCGACCTTCTTGCGCCACAGCAGGGCGATCAGGCCCCAGCCGCAGAAGCCACGGTCGGCCAGTAGGATGTCGCCGGGTTCGACCCAGCTGATCAGCAACCGCGCCAGCGGGATCTCATGGGCCTTCCACGATTCGATGGCGAAACACACCAACCGGCCGGTGGCCAGGCAGAACAACCCAACCAACTGCCCGGTGGGAAACCCGCAGCCCGGCTTCTGCCCGCCCGCGTAGGGAAAGCGCGCCCGATTCTCCTTTGTATCCGACATCGAAATCCCGCTGCCATCGATGACCTTAACGGACCGACCGCACCAGCGCTGGGCATCGTCGGCGCGCTGATCGTTCCAGCGACCGATCTCCTTGTGGGCAACGCGCAGGTGCTCAATAGGGAGGCGTTTGCGTGCCCGACAATAGGCACTGTCGTTGTCGCTGGGGACACGGCGTCGGCCGGCCACACACCAGGCCTGCACGTGGCGCACCGCCTCCCGACACCCGCTACCGCGCGTGAGCACTTGGCCCAAGAAGGCGATAAAGGTCACCCACGGGGAGTAGACCCGCTCGCGTTGGTCACCGACCGGGTCGAACAACTCGGTGGGAATGAACTTCGCCACCAACACAGCCAGCCCGTCCAGCGACGCGGCTCGCGAGGCCGCCCGCGATGCTTGAGTGCGCGCCGGCCGACCGCACAACTGATGGACAAAAACCGGGCAGATTGGGAGTGGCATGAAGACATGCGTACCCATACATCGAACACTGGGCCAACTGAACAATTAACTCGTTTATAATCAACAGACTATCGCGCTAACTTAGTGCCATTCAAGCCTGACCCTATTTTTCGGCCCTTGGCCAAAACCGTTTACTCTCACGGTCGTGAAGGTAAACGGTTTTGCGGCGAAGGCCGTGGAGGATGGACGGACTTAGCGCGGCGCGGCCGAAAAACAGACGGGCTTGGGATCGTGTGCTTGCCGCGGAGACGACGCGCCTCGCGATCTTCGTCTGCCAGACCACAACAGCAAAGCACGACCACTTTTCCGGCTTCGCTCCAATCTCCGCCCCGCGCGCATATTCCTGTTCGCGTCGCATTTCTCCAAGGCGCCGAGGTGAAGCCCGGCGCCGCAGCGGCCTGACGATGACCTTGGCCAAAACCGTTTACCCTCACGGTCGTGAAGGTAAACGGTTTTGGGTCGAAGACGGGCGAGGGTGCAGAATGCCGGGTTGTCACAGATTTTCTGATTCAAACGTCTCCGCTTCAGAGCTCCGCGATCCCGCAAACTCCAGTATCGATCGGGGCGGGCTTATGAAGCACCGCCCCACGCGCAGGCGGGGTTCGATTCGGTTCGTGAATACCAGATTCAGCAGGGTCGCTCGGCTGAACAACTGCGTCGTCCAACTGCGGCGGAGGCGGTTCATCGGGCGGAGATCGGATGGCGGATGTAAAGCCCGCCCCACCAGCGGAGGGCCGTTCCCGGTGCGCGGTGGCGGCGGCCCTCGGCCTACGTCGCTGCGGTCCCGCTCCGGTCCGGTAGGCGCGGAGCTGAGATTGCCGGAGTTGCGCTCCGCTTCGCCGCGTTCCCCTCCGCGTACCAACATCGGCGACGTACCAACCGGAACGCAGCATGGAACGCGGCCGACCTCGCTGCGCTGCGGTACGCGGATGGGACGGAGTCGAAACGCTCGCGCGTTCCGCGCGACCGAGGACGATCGGCGTGAGTTCGCGACTCCACTCTCCGGAGACGGAAAGGCTCACGCGGAGACACGGAGAGCGCGGAGGACGGATGTCGGGCGCGAAGCCCGACCCACCAGCGGGGTGGCGGTCAACGGTGGTCGGTGGACTGTGGACGGTAGGCCGGACGGCAGAAGACGGAGGGCGGCGAACGGCAGGGGCGGCCTGCGGCCTCACTCGCCGCGTTCTCAGTCGCGTACCTACCGGAACGCGGCGATCGCGCTGCGCGCTGCGGTACGCGGCTGGGATTGCCGGAGCTGCGCCCCGGTTCGCCGCGTTCCTCGCGCTGCGCGCTGCGGTACGCGGCTGGGATTGCCGGAGCTGCGCCCCGGTTCGCCGCGTTCCTCGCGCTGCGCGCTGCGGTACGCGGCTGGGATTGCGACCTAGGCGGGAGGGGGCAGTCGAGCCGGCCCGTCAACCGGAGTGAGCCGCCGTCGGACTCACCAGTCGTCGCTGCGGAACGGGGCGGCGGGCAGGCCGGCGCCGTTGAAGAGCGTGGCCTGCGGGTTCGACTGCCACGCGTAGCGCACGGCGACGGGCGCGGCGACCGCGGGGGCGGAAACAACGACGGTGTCGCCCTCGATCCGCGCCTCGGCCCAATGCCACTTCCGATCCGCACCGGCCACGGAGAACTCGGCCAGCTTCTCGCCCTGCACCACCAGACCGCCCTCTGTGCCCGAAAAGTGAATGCGCAGCGCGCCCGGAAGCTGTTCCAGTTGCGCGAAGGTTGGACCGGCGCTCACAACGGCGCGGCCGTGCACGTTCTTGAGCGCAAGCAGGGCGAGGCGCTCGCCCACGGGCTGCTTGAGCTTCGGGTGGATGTCGCCCGCCTCGCCCGTGTCGACCGTGATCGCGATGCCGGCGTGGGGCACCGTCTGCGCGGTCTGCGCCTGCGCCTCGCGGATCCGCGTCCAGCCGTCGAAGGCACCCGGCTCGGTGCGGCGCGTCATGTAGAGGGGCAGGCTGGCGATATAGAAGGGGAAGTCGCCTTGCCCGAAGGCCGCACGCCAGTCGGCGATCATCGCCGTAAGCAACGCGCGGTACACCTGCGGCTTGAACTGGTTGGCCTCGCCCTGGTACCAGAGCGCGCCGGTGAGGGCGAGCGGGACCAGCGGGCGGATCATGCCCTGGAAAAGCACCGACGGCATTGTCGGGTAGTTCTCGTAACCGAGCGGGAGCGGGTGCGGGGCGCGGGCATCGACGCTCACCGCCGCCTTCCAAGCCCCCTCCAACGCGACCGCCGAACCATCCCCGAGCGCGAGCTTGAGCTCGGCCGCGGGAGTGGTGAAGCCGCCGTCGACCTTGGTCTTGAGCACGCGAATCGCGACCACGTTCTTGCCCGGGCGGAGCACGTCCGCACCAATCGCATACGCCCGCGGATTCTCGACCCAGGAACTCGCCCCGATCCAGCGGCCGTTGATGAAGACGGTGTCCATCTTCTCAACGACACCGAGGAGGATCTTGGCGCCGCCGGCCGGCAGCGGGTCCGGCAGGTCGACCTCGCGGCGGAGCCAGATGACGGCGGGGGTTTCGGGCACGCCGAGATCGGCAAAGCTGGTCTTCAGCGTGGTGCTCTTCCAGGCGGAGTCGGCGAACGTCTCGTTGCCCCACCCTTCCTTCTGCCCGCGGTCGAACTCGTCGTACCAGTGGCTGATGTAGTTGCCGTACTGCTCACCCCCCCGCGTCTTCAGCCGGTCGATCTCGGTGAGCGCCGCCGTGAAATCGGGCATCCGGCGCAGGGTTTCGGGGTCCATCCACGTCTCGGCCGGAGTGCCACCGACGGCGGCTTGGATCAGGCCGACCGGCACGCCGGTCTCGGCGTTGATCTTGCGACCGAAATAGAACGCGACGGCCGAGAAGCCGCCGATGGTCTCCGGCGTGCACTGCTGCCACTGGCCCGGCGGCACGGCGGCGGCGCCATAGGCGGACTTCGTACTGACGCGGAAGAGACGAATACTCGGGTGGGTCGCCGTCTTCACCACCGCCTCGCCGTCGAGGGTGCGGGCGAGACCGTATTCCATGTTCGACTGGCCGCTGCACAGCCAGACATCGCCCACCAGGATGTCGGCAAATTCGACGGACTGGGGCCCGTCAATCTTCAGCACGTAGGGGCCGCCGGCGGGCGGTGGGTTGAACTCCGCCTGCCAACGGCCGTCGGCCGCGGCGACCGCCTTCGCCGTGATGCCGGCAATCTCGACGCGCACCTCGGCGCCGGGCGTGGTCCAGCCCCAGACGCGATTCGGTTTGTCGCGCTGAAGCACCATGTGCTCGCCGATGATCGGACTGACGAACGGGAGCGCCGCGGCGCCAGCCGCCAGCAGTCGCGCACAAAGGACGAAGGCAAGAATTACGGTGGGGAGGAGACGGATCATGGAAAGAGGTTTCAAGGTGGCAGTTCGTAGGTCGTCCCTTCAGGGCGACCCGGCCGATGCGAGCGCAACGTGAAGTGCGCGGACGGGGCCTCCCCTTGCGGGCGGAGGCACCGCGCCACGCGCAGGCGGACCAATGGCGTTGAGGGATCAGCAGGTGCGCTCATCGCATCGCCGGATCGCCGGGCACGTAGTGGAGACGAAAATTGCGGTAATGGTCGAGCGGGTGCTCGGCCGGTTCGACCCCGGCGGGCAACGGACGTTTCGAGAACGTTTGGAAATAGAGCAGGCAGCCGTCGCGCCAGAAACGGGCGTCGGCCTCCTGTCGCTTCAACAAAGCCGCGACGTGGGCGTGGCGCGCGGCATCGACCTTGCCCGCGAGTGCGGCCCAGGTCTTCTCCCACGCACGCACCGCATCCACCCCGGTCTGGTAGTGCAGCGCGATCTCGTCCCAGAGCGGGCGGCCGGAGGCGAGCGGTTGGTCCCACGGCACATGGTGGAACCACAACAGGAACTTCTCCGGACACCGCTTCGGGTCGCCAAAAACCTTCGCGACCTCCGGGCGGTACTGGCCGACGGCGTTCGAGCCGGTGGCGGTGCGGTCGAAGCCCACCCCGTCTTCGTTCGCGCGGTGATAATAGACCGAGGTCCAATCGGCGCGGCCGGCATCGTCCACCCACGGGCCGGGACCGTAGTGGTGACCCTCGGCCATGATGTGGTGCAGGCCGAGCGGCATCGAGTAATTGACTACAGTCTCATGCGAGGCGAGCAACATGGCCGTGACCGGCGCGACGACGGTGGGATCGTTCGAGAACGTCATGCGCGTCCACTCGTCGGCAATGGCCTCGGAGGTGACCGTGTGATCCCACGCCAGGCGGCCGAAGGCGTACCAGTTGGCGGCGGCCAACGGGTGTCCGGTCCAGTTGCGGTCGGTGCCGACGTTCGAAACGCCCGCGATCGCGGAATCCCCGAGCCGGTCGACACTGCCGTCGATCACGCGGGCGACCGTGGAGCCGGCGCCGGCGCAGAAGGTGTCGGACTCGAGCGTCTCCTTCCACATCGGGGCGAGGAACGCCAGTTGGAGGGCCCCGCCGAGGTATTCCTGGGTGATCTGGAGCTCCGGGGCGAGCGGCGTGCGCGGCATCGCGCCGAAGAGCGGGTGGAACGGCTCGCGCGGCATGAAGTCGATCGCGCCGTTCTTCACCTGCACGAAGACGTTTGCGCGGAACGTGCCGTCGAGCGGCGTGAACTCGGTGTACGCCTGTTTCGCGCGGTCGTCGGGCGCTTCGTGGCTGTAGACGAAGGCACGCCAGATCACCACGCCGCCGTGAGGCGCGAGGGCGTCGGCGAGCAGGTTGGCGCCGTCGGCGTGGTTGCGGCCGTAGTCCTGCGGGCCGGGCTGGCCTTCGGAGTTGGCCTTCACGAGGAAGCCGCCGAAGTCGGGCACGTGGCGGTAGATCTCCTCGGCCTTGGTTTTCCACCACGCCTGCACCGCCGGATCGAGCGGGTCGGCGGTGGGCAGGCCGCCGATCTCCTTCGGCGCGCTGAAGCGGGCCGTAAGGTAAACGCGGACACCGTACGGGCGGAAGACGTCGGCCAGCGCGGCGACCTTCACGAGATACTGCTCGGTGAGCACGGTGGCGTTGGCGTTCACGTTGGTGAGCACCGTGCCGTTGAGACCGATCGAGGCGCAGGCGCGCGCATAGTCGGTGTAGCGCGGGTCGATCACCTCGGGCAGCTCGAACCAGTTCCAGAGCGAGAAGCCGGCCTGCCCGCGCTCGACGAAGCGCGTGAGATTGTCCCAGTGGTTGAGCATCCGGCGCTTGATGCGCGGCGCGCCGCTCACGGCGAGTTCGCCCACCGGGCGCGCGGTCTGGACCTGGCGCAGCAACGCGAACGCGCCGTAGAGCGCGCCCACATCGCGATTGGCGGCGATCACCACGGTCGGCGCGCTCCCCTGCCCCAGCGTGATCGCGTACGCTTCGTCGCCTCCAGAAACCGGAGCCGAAACCTTCGCGCATTCGACCGCCACCTCGCGACCGAGCAGGCCGCGGAGGCCGGCGACGAGTTCCGCCCGGGCGGCCGCGATGGTGGGCGACTCGGTCCCGTCCGGAGTGGCCAGCACGACCCGACCCACCGCCTGGGTGTAGGCGGAGCGCAGCGTCTCGTCGGCGACGGGGTCGTAGCGGAGCCAGAGTCGGTAGCCGTCCTCCGCGCGGGCAAGGGAGAGCGTGAGGCCACACCCGGTGAAGAACAGAAGGAGGATTCGGAGTGCTTTCATGGTAACAGGCTGAGCGGGATGGAGACGGGGGAACGAGACCTGACTTGTTCGTTGGGAAACGGCGGGTGCAAAGCCCGAGCGTTTGGGTTCTTCACTCTACATTCTTGATTCTGCATTGGCGAAGGCGCTCACCGCGGGCCGTGGATCTGGTAGCGGCCACCAGTCTGCAACAAGGCCAGGAAGTAAAGCAGGCCGTCGTAATAACGCTTCTCGCCGGTCGGGACCGGCATCTCCCAGAGGCGCTGGACGAAGAGCTTCGCCGCGTCGTTGTCGGCCGCGAGCGCGCCGACGGCGGCCATCGCGGGCAGGCCGGGCGAGTAGTCCTGGGTGAGCGCCTGGCCGTCGAGCGTGTAGTTGTTCGGAAGATTCGGGCCTTGGGCGGCGAGGAAGGCGAGCACGCGGTTGCTCTGCTCGACCTGCCACGGGTCCTTGCCGAACCAGGACCAGTCGAGCGCGACGTTGCCGATGGTGCGGAAGGCGTCGAAGCGGAAGTGCTCGTGTCCCCGGCCGATGCGCGGGGTGCCGTCGAAGTGCGAGTAGTCGGGCATCAGCCCGGTGACCGGGTGCGCGGCGGCGCGGAAGTGCTTGCGGCTGACGTCGGCGGCCTCGGCCAGGAACGCCCGGTCGGCCGGGTCGGCGGCCCAGCGCGCCCAGAGCTCGTAGAAGGCGGGCAGGTGGTACGACGGATCGGTGAACTTCGAGCCGGGCGGGTGGGGGGTGAAGACGATCTGTTTCTCCTTCCGGTCGAACATCGGGGTGACGGAGCCGTCACCGTCCTTGTTGTTGTGCAGCATGTGCCGCAGCAGCGTCTGCGCCTCCTGCGCGTAGTTGAAGATTCCTTCACCGTTGCCCCAGCGGTGGGCGGCGAAAAACAGCGCCATCACGAACCACTCCTCGCCGTCGGGGGCGGGGCCCTGGCTGATGCGCGTGCCGTCGTAACGGCAGTGCCAGCCGAAGTAGCCGGCGAACTTTCCCTCCCGGTGAAACATGTAGTGCTTCGTCCACTTCCAGATGCGGTCGAACTCGGCCCGCCGGCCCATCTGCACGGCGAGCATCATCCCGTAGGACTGACCCTCGCTGCGCACGTCGTTGTTGTTGATGTCCGGCACGTAGGTCATGCCGTCGGCGGTGGTATAGAAGAGCCGCTCGGTGGCCGGATCGCCGATGGCGAACTGCTGCCAGACGGCGGCGAGCTTCGCGTCGAGCTCGGCCTCGGTCTTGCCGAGATGCTCGGCGAAGAGATTGCGATAGCGGCCCGACTCGAAGGCGGGAGCGGCGGCAGGGGCGGCGGAGAGCATGGCGCTCATGGCGACACCACAACCGACGAGGGTTGATTTGAGGGGATGCATGGGGAGGGGAAAGAAGATCGGCCGCAGCGGGGTGAACTGAACCGGCGGCGCAAACCGCCGCTCCAGCGACACCCGTCGACCGCACGGGAAGCTCGCACAGGAGCGTCACCGCCCGGCGAACGAACGGCAGCGTTCAACCGTCCAACAACGGCGGCGAATAGATCTGGAAACGACCGCCGGCCTCGAGCAGCGCGAGGAAGTAAAGCAGGCCGTTGTAGTAGCGCCACCGGCCCGAGGGAACGGGAGCATCCCAGAGGCGTTGCACGAACGGGCGCGCGAACTCACCGTCCGCCGCGAGCCCGGCCACGGCTGCCATCGCGAAGAGGCCGATCGAGTCGTCGGTCGAGACCGCTTTGCCCTCGA
>JAHFTC010000047.1 GCA_023269585.1 Opitutaceae bacterium | reverse complement strand
GAGATCGAAGAGCTCGCCGTGGCCGAGCCATTGAAGGGCCTCAGTGGGCGGGGCGGTGGCGCGCAGGGTGCAGCCCCAGGTGGCGGCGAGCGCGCCGAGGATGCGGCGGCTCGTGGCGTTGGGCTCGACGAGCAGGAGGCGCTTGCCGGCGAGCGCGGGGCACGGCGAGTGGAGGGCGGTTTCGCCCGCGGCGGCCGCGCCGGCGCCAAGGCTCACCTCGAACTGGAAGGTGCTGCCCTGGCCCGCCTCGCTCTCGACCCAGATGCGGCCCTGCATGAGTTCGACAATCTTCTTGCAGATGGCGAGGCCGAGGCCGCTGCCGCCGTATTGGCGGGTGGTGGACGTGTCGACCTGGCTGAAGGTTTTGAAGAGGCGGTCCATGCGATCGGCGGGGATGCCGATGCCGGTGTCGCGCACGGAGAAATGGAGACGGTGCAGCCCGTCCGCCGCGGTGCCACGGTGTTCGATGGAGACGAGCACGTCGCCGGTGGCGGTGAACTTGATGGCGTTGCCGACGAGGTTGATGAGGACCTGGCGCAGGCGGGTGCTGTCGCCGACGATGGCGGCGGGCACGCCCGGACCGATCCAGCCGACGAGGTCGAGGTGTTTCTCGGCGGCCTTGGCGGCGAGCACGTCGAGGGCGTTCTCAAGGCATTCGCGCAGGTCGAAGTCGCGCTGCTCGAGCTCAAGTTTGCCCGACTCGATCTTGGAGAAGTCGAGAATGTCGTTGATGAGCGAGAGCAGGGAATCGCCGGAGGTGCTGATGGTCTCGGCGAGCTCGCGTTGTTCAATGTTGAGCTGGGTGTCGAGGAGCAGGCCGCTCATGCCGATGATGGCGTTGAGCGGGGTGCGGATCTCGTGGCTCATGTTGGCCAGGAACTCGGACTTCGCGACGGTGGCCATGGCGGCCTCCTGGGCGAGGGCGTTGGCGCGTTCGATGGCCTGTTCGAGCTGCTGGTTGAGGCTCTCGGCGTTCTCGGCGGCGGCGCGGAGGTATTCCGCCATCTGCTTCTCCGAGGTGTTGTCCCAGTTGACGCCAAAGACACGGGCGGCCGTGCCGCGGTCGCCGGCGCCGACATAGGCGATGGCGCGCACGTGGCGCACGGAGCCATCGGGGGTGGTGACGCGGAACTCGGTGTCGAATTCGGCGCCGGAGGCGATCGCGGCGTGGAGCTGCTGCTCGGTCGCGGGGAGATCGTCGTGGACGATGGTGGAGCGCCACAGGTCGTAGGAGATGCCGCGTTCCTGCGGCAGGCCGTAGATCTCGAACATGCGCTGGTCCCACTTGAGGGTGCGGCTGGCGACATCCAGTTCCCAGATACCGAAGCCGGCCGCCTGCACGGCGATCTGGAGCTGGCTGCCGGCGACCTCCGGGGCGGCGTTGGCGCCGAGGGCGACGGCGAAGGCGGCGAAACGGCGGGCGCCAGCGGCATCCACGAACGGGACGATGGTGACGAGCGATTCGTAGAGGCGCCCGTCGCGCGCCTTGTTGACGATCTTGCCGCGCCAGAGCCGGCCGGCCATCACCGTATCCCACAGCTCGCGGAAGAACTCCGGGGGATGCTGGCCGCTGTTGATGAGGCGATGGGTGCGCCCGAGCAGCTGGTCGCGGGCGAAGCCCGTGAGCTGACAGAAGCGGTCGTTGACCTCGACGATGAGGCCGCGTTCGTCGGTGACCGACATGGCGGTGAGGTCACGCAGCGCCTCCTGGTTGCCGGTGGCCAACTGGCGGATACGTTCGACCTCGGGCGAGGGCGCGGGCGCACTCGCGGGCGGGGAGGTGACCGGAGGGAGCACGGGGGCGGCGACGGGGGCGGGCCGGCGGGCCGCGGCGAGCGCTCCGGCGGCGGCGAGCAGGGCGAAACCGAGGGCGCAGCGCAGAGCGAGGGCGTGGTCCTCGGTGCGACGGGCGGCGACCGACTGCACGAGTTCCTGCAACTCGGCCGATTGGAGACGCCGGAGCGCGACCAGGGCGGTCTGGGCGGCGACCCGCCGCTCCACCGTCGGGCCGGCCTGGCGGCGGTTGGTCGCGATGGTATCGAGAGTGGCGAGATAGCCGGCGCCGGTGGAGGGGGGCAGGGGGGCGGACTTGAGGGCGGTGCGCAACGCCGTCAACGCGCGGCTCGAGGCGGCCTCGAGGGTGTCGTCGGCGGCGCCGAGCAGCGGGGCGCCCGCTTCCTGTTGCAGGCTGGTGATGGCGGCGTCCAGCGGCGCCAGCACGTGGGTGTGGCGTGCGGCCAGGTTCTCGCGGGTGAGAAATGTGACCAGGGGGGGCGCGGCCGCACACAGTCCTGCCACGAGCGCACCGGTCGCCAGAATCGGCGTCCAGCGGCCACGTAGGAGGGAAGAAAGCGGAGGCGAGGCGGAGTGCGATGTCACCGTGGGGCGGCTCCGTGTGGGCGGAGGCCTGCAGGACACATCGGACCGGAGGCGGCGCGCTTAAGGGCCGATCCGCATCTCCGCGATGCCGCCGTCGCGTTGCCAGTCAGGGGGTTCCGGCGAGCGAATCTGCGGTGGCGGCGCTCTCGGGCGGGACTTCGAGTCCGAGGTTGGCGCAGTGGCGCAGCGTGGCGAAAAACGCGAGGCGCGCGGCGGGAGCCCCGGGGTGGGCCGTCGCGTGGGCGGCGAGGGCGGCGAGGCGCGGGGCGTGCGGCGCGAGTTTTTCGACGGGCAGGACGCCTTTTTCGGCGAGGAAGAAATGGGCGACCTCGTCCAGCGCAGCGGCGTGGCCGAGGGGATCGGCGGGCGCCGTGTAGGCGAGCGGCGCGGTGCTCGGCTTGGTGGCCTCGATGTAGGCGAGGACCTGCGGCCAGGCTTGGGCGAGCGCATCGGGTCCTTCGTGCCGGAGGGCCTTGAGCAGCTTGTTCTTGCGGGTGTCCCAGATGGTGAACTCCAGCGCGGCGAGGCGGCCGTCGGCGGTGGAGTGCACGGTGCCGGCGATCGCGTAATCGAGCGGCTCCTGGTCGCGGGGAAAGAGACGGCGAATCTGTTCGCCGCGAAACACCATGGGCGAAAGCAGCAGGGTGTTGTCGGGGGTCAGCCCGCTCATGGCGACCGGGCGATACCCGGCGCAGAACCAGCACACCTCGGCGAGCGCCAGCGGCAGGCCGCGCACCACTCCGGCCAGCGGGTGATCCGGCGGCGCCATGGTGTTGGGTTTCGTGCCCTCGACCACCAGCGCCAAGGGCATCAGACCGATGCGGCGCGCCCGGGGGTTTTTGGTGGGCAAGAGGTTTTCGCCATCCTCGAGGCCGTAGGTCCAGATGGGGCGGGAGATGCTGATGAGCCGGATGTCGGTGGCGGCGGAGCGCGCCGGGCCGGAGGCCTCGGCCGGGGTGGCGGCGAGCAGTTGCTGCACGGCGGTGCGGAACCCGTCGAAGCGATCCCGCATCGAATACGTCGCGATGAGCGGGGTGAGCAGGTCGATGAGTTCCCCGGCGGCCACGGGGTTGCGCTGGTGGAGGTAGGCTTGGAGGAGATTGATGCCGGCCGGCAGCCCGTGGCTGGCCGGGTCGTAGCGCGGAGCGAGAAACTCGATGACGGCCTCGATGTGGCCGGTGGCGCCGAGATCGCCGGAGATGGTCGTGAACGGCCCGGAGAGATCGAGGTCGGCCGCGGCAATCTGCTCGTAGAGCTGGAGCGCGGCGGGGAGATCCTTGCGCTCCAGATGGGCGCGGGCCTCGGCGAGCAACGCGGCCAGCGTGGCCTCGTCGAGCACCGGCGCGGTGCTGCCGAGCGTGCCGGGGGCCGGCTCGGCCGGTTCCTCGGGCGCGGCGAGCGGAACGGCGGCCGGGCGCGGCGCGGCGGCGCGGGGTGCGGGGGAGTTTTTCTGTCCGAAAAGCGATGCGAGAAAGCCCACAGCTTCGTGGGTAGCGCCGCGGCGCGGGCTGGCGAGGGATTTTTTCCGGGTGGCCGCGGCGGGAACCCGATTCCTGCCGTGTTCTGCCTCGCCAGTGGCGCTGCGGCCGCTTTGCTCGTCCCGCCATGAACACCCGCTTCCTCGTGACGGATTTCGGCGACGTGAACAACGGTTGGGCCCAGGCCACCGGCACCATCCAGAAGGCCATCAACATGGCGTCGACCGTCGGTGGCGGCACCGTGGTGTTTCCCCGCGGCCTCTTCCGCTGCGGCACGCTCGAGCTGCGCTCCAACGTGACGCTTGAGCTGACGAATGGCGCCATCATCCAGGCCTCGCCCGATCTCGAGGAGTACCGGCCCATCGCCGAGTCGCACGGCGACCGCCACCCCTATCACCTCATCGTCGCCCGCGGTTGCGAGAACATCGGCATCCGCGGCCCGGGCGTCATCGACGGCAGCGCCGCCGATTTCTGGGAGGACGCCTCCAATCCCCGCGCGCCCATCAAGGTGAAGCGCCGCCTCGTGACCCCGCTCATCGAGTTCGTCGACTGCAAGGACGTGCGCGTATCCGACGTTTTCCTGCGCAACTCGCCCGGCTGGACGATCCACCTCCAGCGCTGCGAGCGCGCGTGGATCCACTGCATCCGCATCGAGAACGACCTGCGCGCCCCCGACAGCGACGGCATCGTGCTCAACGGCTGCCGCGAGGTCTGGATCCGCGACAGCTCGATCGTGACCGGCACCGACGCCATCGCGCTCAAGGCCTGGCGCGACTCCGGCCCCTGCGAGCGTATCACCGTCAACCGCTGCTACCTGCGCGCCAACGGCTCGGCGCTGGTGTGCGGCCCGGAGAGTTCGCATCCGATCCGCAACGTCATCTTCGGCGACTGCGTGGTGCACCAGAGCCACACCGCCGTGGCGCTGCATTCCGTGGAGGGAGGGGCGATCGAGGAGGTGCTGGTGCACGACATCGCCGTGGACACGCGCTGCGGCCTGCTCGATTCGCGCCCGTTGGTGATCAACGCCCGGCCGCTGGACACCGCCGTGGGTGTGAAGCCGGCCATCCGCGGCGTGACTGTGCGCAACCTCCGCGCGCTCACCGACGGCCGCATGCTCATTGCCGCCGCCAATGGTGGCACGATCGAGGACGTGCGCCTCGACGATGTGACGCTGCGCTACCCGGTGGTGGAGAAGACGGGCCGCTACCTCGAGCCGGCGATGATCGAGGAACGCGTGGGCAGCCCCGAGGCGCGCCGCGCCGCCGCCGCCCTGGTGGCCGAGAACGTGCAGCAGTTGCGCGTGACGAACTTCGATGTGCGCTGGCCCGCGGCTCCGGCGGAGGCGGAGTGGCTGCCGGACTGGAAGCGCCTGCGCAATACCGCCGAGATCCTGCAGCGCGACGCCTGGCTGGCCGAGGCGAAGCCCGTGGTGCCCGCCCTTTGGTTACGCAGCGTGAGCGCCTCGATCGACACGAAGGCCCAGGGCCTCAACGGCGCCCCGACCATCGACGCCCGCGACTGCCGGCTGGAGTGAAGGGGAGAGGGCAGTAGCGAGGAGCGAGTAGCGGGTAGCGAGTAGGGCCGGTCTCCGACCGGCCGCTCTGGACCAGAGCCGCAGGTGTTGGCGTGCGCCCAAGGTGTCCAGTCGCAGACTGGATACCCGAGTCGAGCGTGCCGGAGAAGTAGGGCCGGTCTCCGACCGGCCTGTTCGGCAGCGCCCAAAGGTGGAGAAACCAACCGGTGCTCGCTCGGATCTGAAGTGTGCGCTTGTTCGAGGTGGGCGGCGTTGCCCCCAACGCCGCCGCGGGCAGCATGTGGGCTACGCGTCGTTCCTGCTCCCCTTGGTTTCTCTTCAGCTGAGCAGACCTGGATCTTCAGCTCCACCGATTCGTTACGCTCGCGTGCTGTGCGTACCCAACAATACGCTTGCTTGGCGTTAAAGGTACGATACGTCTGCACGCCGTTCGAGCTGGCTTTCGATGCATTCTCCTAAACGGCTTTCTCAGATTGCGGGTGTCCTGCTGCTCTCGGTCGTGCCACTTTGTGCGCTGGTCGACCGCGATGGCGACGGCGTGTCCGATATTTGGGCGGCGCTTTATCCTGAGGTTGGTGCCGCGACCGCGGATCCGGACGGCGATCGCGCGGACAACCGCGCCGAAGCGGTCGCCGGGACCAATCCGCTCGATTCGGGCAGCCGACTATCGGTGAAGGCGACCCGCGATGGTACCGGGCGGTTCGTGCTCGAGTGGCCGAGCGTGGCCGGGAAACGCTACCGCCTTGAGCGCTCGGCCGACCTCGCGACATGGATTGCCCTCGACGGTTCGTATGACGGGACCGGTGGGACGCTGACAGCGACGGTGACCGAGTCGGGAGTTCCGTTGCCGGAGCGCCAGTTCTGGCGGGTTGTGGTTTCCGACTTCGATTCGGATGGGGATAACGTAACCGATTGGGAGGAGGCTCGGCTCGGAACCGACCCGTTCGATTTTTTCAACGGCAGCTCGCCAACGCTGATGATACAGAATGGTAACAACCAGAACTCGCCAGCCGGCCAGTTCGCCCCTCAGCCCCTTGTTGTGACTGTCACTGACTCATCGGGGGCGCCATTGGCAAACGCTCCGGTTTCGTTCGTGGTTGATTCTGGCAGCGGGTGGCTGGCTTCAACACCATCTGCCGAGGGGGTGTACGGATGGTCAGCATCGCTGACGACTGCAATCGACGGCACTGCGAGCGTTTTCTACCTTCAACCGCGCACGCCCGGAATCCCCAGTCGGATTGCAGTATCAACCGGCGCTGCCCGTGTCGCGTTCGCGGCCCAATCCACTTTCGCGCTGGATGACCTCGATGGCAATCGGCTGCCTGACTCGTGGGAGAAAGAGCACTTCGGCACAACGGGCATCGATCCCGCTGGGGACCTAGACGGGGATGGGCGCCTCAACATTCTGGAGCATCAGTACGGTTACAGCCCGATCGAGCCCGATTCGACTCCGACACTCCCGGATGCTCCGTCGACCGGAGCCCTGCCTGGCAGCGCCAGTTACTGCGTCTTGAGTCTGGGAGAAGGCATCTGGGTCTCCTCCTTGGCCAACAACGCATGGATCGCCGGTTCCTCCGTATCCGACTTCACTTCGTGGTTGTGGCATCAAGGAAGATTTGTCGCGGTCCCGGCCGGGCTCCACCTGTATCACGTCAATAGCAAAGGGGAGGCCTTGGCGCACCAAGAGAATCAATCGAACGACTGCATCTGGGACTCGCGCACCGGCGCAATGCACTCTTTGGACGGTAAACTGATGGCAATTGGCCATTGCATGAGCGAGAACTGGGTGGGCGGGTATGCCATTTGGGACTCGGTCGATGTTCAGTTTTACGAAAACGACGAGTATTGGTTCCATGGAAACGACGAAGACGGAGCCCTTTGGTCGATCGCTGGTGCCTACGTTCGCAAGCTGGGAACGTCGTGTATAGGAACACGTGATATTTCAAATCTCGGTCCGGATTACAGTTCGGCACCGTGCCATTCCGGTTACTGGTATTCGCCGCTTTCCGTGAATGACAACGGTGATGTCATTACCTGGGCAAATCCCCGGCGAGACGGCGACAATTCCCCCGGTTTTGCGGCTCTGAATGGTGTGAAGCTCGACTTCGATGCGCGGGAAATCAACAACCGCGGAGTGGTGATCGGTCGCCGTGGAAACTGGCCCGACTTCCAAAGCGGTTGGTGGCATGCCGGCTGTTTCCACCCGGTTGGCGACCGGAACACCGATTTGGTCGACCTCAACAACCTAGACGACATGTTGGCTTTCGAGGTTGAGACAGTCGATTCCGAATGGCGCGAGGTCCTAAATCTCTATCGCAGAACCGGCGCGGGCGACTCCGACTTCGCGAAGGTTGCGATCAGTAGTTTCTTGCCCAAGGGGACGAGGGTGTCCGATGCGAGTATCAACGATGACGGGTTGATCGCGCTTAGCGCGTTTTCCGAGACGAGCAACCCGCTTGCGTCACAGGTACATGCGCTGCTGCTTGTTCCGGCCTCGCTCGCCCTCGACGCCAACCGCGACGGAGAGATCAAGCTCGCCTCCGAGGACGACTCCGACGCCACCTCGGCCGACAAACCCTTCCGCTTCTGGCTCAATGATGACAATGACAGGTGGATGATCCACAAGTGGTCGATCGACCTCAGCACGTTTACCGAGCGGGAACTCGACGACGCCGATGTTGGCGGCGATAGCGACAAGAACTGCAACAACCAGGTTATCGATTCTGAGCGTGATCTTGAAGACCTCGCGCGACTGTGGATCAGTACCCAAGGCCTGAACGCCGCGTTTAGAAGCGGCGATCTTCAACTGGGGCTGAAATGGACGGACGTCAGCGACGGCAACCCGGCAATCCGGCTCTTCCATGCGGTCGAAGCCGAAGGGGGCGACGGCTACTTGTTCAATCCAACAACGGCCTCGTTACAAGTCGGCCAGACTGCCGCGACCGGTGCTCACGGTATGGCTGTAGGCAATTTGATTGAGGGCACGACCCCGGTGACATTGCCCACGGCTCTGTTCGCCGGCCTCACCGAGACCCAACCGAAAACCTGTCTGCTGTTCGAAGGCGTGCGTGCAGGCAAAGGTCAGTTGAAACTGGTGATCCTCGACAAGAACGGCGCGGTCATCGGTGAAGGCCCTGGAGTGTGGATTGAACTGAAGGAGCCGGGCGCCTTAGTTGAGCGCTACACCTGCGGTGATGATTCGATGGGGACGGTCGGCGCACTCTCGCATTATCCGCAAACCGCGACGTTTTCCGCACCAACCAGCGAGGACGAGAAGGACTACGTCCTTTATGTCCACGGGTACAACATGGAGGACCCGCTCAAGCAGCGCTGGATCGAGACGACATACAAGCGGCTTTACTGGCTCGGCTACAAGGGCCGGGTTGGCGGATTTTCGTGGCCGTGCGCGTATGGCTTGGTCGATCAGATTTACTTCGACGACAGCGAGAATCGTGCATGGCAAGCTGGCGAGCGGCTGAAGGAGCATCTCGTCAAACTCAAGAGTCTCGGCTACCGCGTCCACGTCAATGCCCACAGTCAGGGCAACGTCGTGATGGGCGAGGCGTTGCGGTTGTGGAAAGCCTCCGGCCAATCCACGCCGCTCGTCAGTACCTACATCGCATCGCAGGCCGCCATCGCTGCGCACTGCTACAGTGCTGATGCGCCGTTGATGCCAGATTACCAGCAGGACACGCCCAATGTTTACGCCTGCTACTGGCGAGCCGGGGACTCGGCCCGCTTCCCGCAGACATGGCCAACCACCAATCCGCCGTATCTTGCGACGTCGATCATGCAGACCACCGCTGGGCGTTGGGTGAATTTCTACAACCCCCAAGATTATGCCCTTACTGCTGCGAATGGAGGCATCGGTAGCTGGGAGAACGACCAACGCCTGAAGCCGGACAACTTCTACAACTGGAGTGTGACGAACGGATTCTTCAAAGGGTGGGTCCCGTTCGAGACCGCATACAGCTTCCCGGACGACCGTTACGCGATCTTCAGTTACTGCGCTGAAGCGCGATCGGTTGCGCTGGGCACGATCCCTCCCGGCGCACCATTCACTAGTTTCACGAACCTGCAAATCTTTGGATTCGCTGACCAGCATCTATGGCACAGTGGGCAGTTCCGATCGTTCAATGCTGCCCGATATCGTTACTGGCGAGCGCTGATGAGCGCGTGTGACCTAACACCCTACGATCCCAACCTCCCATGAAAAGACGGTCGCTCCTCCTAATGGTAGCAGTGGTTCTCTCGCTCCTGTGCTGGTGGCTTTGGCGAAGTCATCTGCAATTACCGCGCGATGCCGTGAAGTCGTCTCCCTCTCAGGAAGCTCCCTCGTCAGCACAACACGACGGGAAGGAAGCCACAACAACTGCGGGACCGACTAACCCGGTAACCGATAGAGCCGCCGCGGAGACAGAGTACAAGCGTTCGCGCTTGGAAAAACTTCGCTCCATCGCCCAGAAATCGAACAAGCCAATCGAGTTTTTTGGCGTGGTTCTCGATCAGGACAATAATCCGATTCCTGGCGTCAAAGTAACCTTGTCAATCCGCACAGCGAAAGAGGTCGCCCCGGGTGTCGTTGACGACCTGTTCGATACTCCCGTCTTAACAACCGGGCCGGATGGCAAATTTTCTCTCACCGATGCAACCGGGGCGCTACTCTCGCTCAAAGCGCTGGAGAAACCAGGTTACGAGGCTTCCGAGAAGAGCCTGAACCGTGCTCACTACTGGTATTGGCGCGACCCTAGCCAAGTGTTCCATCCCGATGCCGCGCACCCTGAAGTTTTCCGCATGTGGAAGCTGATAGGTGCGGAGAAACTAGTCCGACAGGAGCGAATGACACGGATTCCCTATGACGGACATCCTGTAGCCTTCGACTTGCTCTCGGGGCGCGAGACGACCGTCGGCGGCGATCTTCGGGTGTCCTTGAGCAGGGCTCAACAGCCAGTGAAATGGGGTCAACGGAACTACTAGTGGACATTCACTGTCGAAGCTGTGGACGGTGGAGTTATCGTGTCAGATGATGAGCAAATGTATCGTGCTCCAGTCGACGGGTATCAAGCGAGGCATGTGGTCCACATGGCTGCTGACGACCCGAAGTGGACGGATGAAATGAGCGTCGAACTCTATCTGAAAAGTCAGGGAGGGAAGCACTACAGCGCAGTGAAGCTCAATGTGATGGTCGGCTCCGAGAAACCGAAAACGGGGTTCTCATTTTGTTCGTTCTTGAATCCTTCCGGTTCGAGGAATCTCGAATACGATCCATTACAGGATGTAGTGCCTTCGGCCCGGCCACGCCCCACCCAAACCGTACCGCAGCCGTGAGGATGATTCGTTCTACAAACACCTTTTGGAGATCGGAGCGCCTATTGCTGGCATTGGCAGTTGCGCCATACCTCCTCGCGGCGCAAAACAATCATGAGGCTCTCTCCTTCGAAGGAACAACAATCGCGGGACCAAACAAACCGGTGACCGACAGAGTTGCCGCGGAAGCTGAGTACACGCGCTCCCGTTTGGAGCAACTTCGCTCCATCGTCCAGAAATCGAACAAGCCGATTCAGTTCTTCGGGTTGGTCCTCGACCAGGACAACAACCCGATTCCTGGAGTTGAAGTAACCTTGTCGATCCGCACGGCGAAGGAGGTAGCCCCTGGCGTTGTCGACGACCTGTTCGACACTCCCGTGTTAACAACCGGGTCGGACGGCCGTTTCACCCTAACCGATGCGCGAGGTGCGTTACTTGGGGTCAAGGCACTGGAGAAACCGGGTTATGTCCCATCGGAAAAGGCGTTCCGTAAGTCGTACTGGTATTGGCGAGATCCGAGCCAGGTGTTCCGTCCAAACGCGGAACGCCCCGAAGTCTTCCGAATGTGGAAACAGGCGGGGGCGGAGCGGCTCGTGCGCAAAGGGATCGGCCACGCAATCCCGTACAACGGTTCAGGTACGAACTTCGACCTGATCAATGGGAAGGCGGTTGCAGGTGCAGGCGATATGCGCGTGACGCTTGTGCGCAATCCACAACAGATCCAGTGGGGGCAGAAAAATTACGAGTGGACGGCAACCATTGAGGTTCCCAATGGAGGGGTGATCGAATCTAGCGACGAGCAGATGTACCGAGCTCCCGATGACGGCTATCAGCCAAAGTGCGTTATCCACATGGCGGCGGATGATGCGAATTGGACGGACAGCAAAGATATCGCGATCTATCTGAAATTGCGCGGAGGCCAATACTATGGCCGCGCTGAACTTAAGTTCATGGTAGGATCAGATCGTGCGGTCACGCCGTTCAGCATAACCTCCTTCATTAATCCCAACGGTTCACAGAATCTAGAATACGATCCGTTGCAGGATGTGGTGCCATCGGCCGGGTTGCAGTCCACAACGGCGCCCGGGAAGCCATAAGTCGGGCTCGATGCCTCGCCGTGGTCGCGGAGCGGCTGCACCTCGATCTTGGCGACGAAGGGCGGCGGGGTCATGTCAGCCCCTACCGCGACAGATCCCGCTGGCTGAGGACGCGGTGGCCGCGGATGGAGAGGGCCTGGGTGGCGAGCTCGCGGTCCTCGACGTGCAGGATCAGTCCGTATTTGCCCTGCGGACGCACAAGGAAGGGAAAGAGGTAGTCGATGTTGATCTCCGCCTCCAGCAGGGCGGTGAGCAGCCCGCCGAGGTCGGCCTCGCTGTTGAGCTCCACGCCGAGCACCTCGCCCTCGTTGGCGTAGTAGCCGAGCCGGCGGAGGTGGTCGCAGGCCTTGTCGGGGTCGTCGACCACGAGGCGCACGATGGCCGACTCGGTGATGTCGGTCACGCTGAGCGCAAGCACGTGCACGGCTTGGCCGGCGAGCAGCGCGAGCAGGTCGTGCAGGGCGCCGCACTTGTTCTCGATGTAGATGGTGAACTGGCGGACGGGATCGCCGGTGTTGGGCGCGCTGGTGTTCGACGGCAAGGACATGGTGCGGCGGCGGGGGTTCGGCGGTAGCGATGCCGAAGATCGGCGCGGGGTCAATGGCGGCGGTGGGCGGTGGCGGTGCCATCTCTCGCTTCTACGGACGTAGAAGCTGGCGAGGCGTGCCGCGTTCCGGTGGGTACGAGGCAGGGGCGGTGGACGGTGGGCGGTGGACGGTGGACGGTGGACGGTGGACGGGGGACCGTGGGCGGTGGACGGTGGACCGTGGGCGGTGGACGGTGGACGGGGGAGCAGGAATGACCAATGACGGAGGACGGCGGCGGAGCGCCGTCCCTACCGCGTCAGTCCAAGGCGCGAGTCGCAATGGGTTCCGCTGCTCGCGAGCAACGGGAGGTTCGGAAGGAGGCGACGCGACGTGGGAGTGTGCGTGCAGCGCCGCCATGGAAATAGAAACGGCGGGCTCGCGAGGAGCCCGCCGTGGGGGAAAGCGGAGGGAGGCCGGGCGCGGCGCGGGCCGCGCGGGCGGTCACTTCCAGCTGAGGATGAACTTGGTGTAGTAGGTGGTATCCAGCTTCTTCTTGCCGGCCTGGGGCTCGCTCACGTAGTCGTTGGCAAGGCCGAGGCGGATCTTCCACTGGGTGGAGGCCAGCGGGAGTTCGAGGAAGGAGTCGTGCTGGATGCGGTAGTTGGCGAAGTCCTGGAGGGAGGGCAGGAAGGTCAGCTTGTTGCCGAGGCGCCAGGTCTTGGCCGTGTAGCTGTGCATCAGGCCGAGGTCGAGGGCCGGGGTGCTGATGTCGTCGCCAAACTCGTAGGACTCATAACGGTAGGCCAAACCGGCGCGGAAGGTGAGTTCCTGGTTCGCCTCGCGGATCACGGCGTAACCGAGACCGGCGGCGGTGTTGGAGTAGAAGTCGAGCTCCTTGATCTTGTCGGTGCCGATCTCCTCGCGCACGTACCACGACGCCCGGGGCGAGAAGTAGGCGGAGTAGTCGACGCCGCCCTTGGCGTTGTTGGCGGAGACGTCGCCCTCGAGTTCGGCGCGGGTGTAGGCGGCGTAGAAGGCGAGTTTGTCCTGCGGGCCCACGAGGGTGGCGGCGAAGCCGAACGACGTGGCGAGGCTGTCGGTGTTGCCGTGCGTGCCGATGACGTCGACCGCGGCCTCGAAGGCCCAGGCGCGTTTGGCGGCAGCGGCGGCCTTGGCCTCGGGGCTGTCGGACGGGTCGCTCCAGACGGCTTCGACGTTGTCGACCTGGCCCGTGGCCCAGGCGCCCGGACCGGCGACGCGGACCTCACCGCCGGTGGCGGTGGAGATGGCACCCTGGACGGTGTTGCCACCCTGGTAGCGGACGAAGACCGGGGAGTCGGTGCCGAGGCTGGCGACGGCGGATTGCTGAATCTTGAGCACGCCGGCGAAGGCGGTCTCGATTTCGACGACGCCGCCGGTGACCCGGAGGATCTTGCCCTGGATGGTGGAGCCATCCTTGGTGCCCACGGTGTCGGCGAGGGTCGGAGCGGCGAGGACCGCGCCGGCGGCGACGGCGAGTGCAGAGATGCGGAGATGTGACAGGTTCATGGTTGGCTGAGTGCTGAGTGGTAGCGCAGGGAGAGGAAATGCTGTCGCCGCCGGGTCAAGAGGCAAGACCTTCGCCAGCACCCGTTCGGGGCGAGCCTGGGACGGCACGCGGGCTTCCGCTGACCGCTGGGGGAGAAGCGCTGAAGGGCGGCGGGGGGAGCCTGGCCGAGGTGCTTGCGCCGGTTGCCTTCGAGCCGGCTACTTCGCGGGTTTGAAGCCGGCGGCGAGCAACGTCTCGAAACGAGGGGCCTCGGTTTCGCGGGCGACAGTGGACACCTCGACCTGCGTGAAGCCGGCCTTTTTGAGGAAGCCGTGCAGGGCGCTTTCCTTGAAGCCGAGCCAGCGGTCGGCGTAGAGCTCGTGGGCCTTCTCGAAATCGTGGGCCTTGAGGTCGAGGACGATGAGCTGGCCGCCGGGCTTGAGGATGCGGAACGCCTCGTCCACGGCGCGCTGGGGATGCTCGGCGTGGTGGAGCGCCTGGCTGAGGATGGCGAGGTCGACGGTGTGCTCGCCGAGGGGGACGGTCTCGATGTCGCCGAGCACGTACCGGAGGTTCTCCAGGGCGTTCTTGCGGGCGAGCTCTGTGCCCACTTCAATCATACGCGGGGAGTTGTCGATGCACCAGACCTGGGCGGCGCGGCGGGCGAGCAGCTGCGAGAGCAGGCCTTCGCCGGCGCCGAGATCGGCGACGATGATGCCGGGCACGAGCCGGAGCGCGAGATGGCCGATGGCCTCCCACGAGCGGCCGGGGCAGTAGTTTTTGCCGAGGCGACCGGCGACGAGGTTGAAATACTCCTCCGACTGCCGGCGGCGGCGGGTGAGGATGCGGTCGAGGTTGGCGCGGTCGTCGGCGGACTCGGGCTGGTCGGCCACGGTCTCGGCGGCGGTGCGCAGCAGGGTGAGCTGGCGGGGGTCGAGTCCGGGGCGGAGGGAGTAGTAGGCGCGTTTGCCGTCGCGGCGGTCGACGACGAAGCCGGCCTGGCGCAGAAGCGAAAGCTGGGAGGAGACGCGCGACTGGGCCATGTCGAGGACCTCCTGGATTTCCGCGACGGAGAGTTCCTCGTGCAGGAGCAGCGCGAGCAGGCGCAGGCGGGTGGGGTCGGCAAGGATCTTGAGGGTGTCCCAGGGGGCATTCATCGCGGCGCGAGACTGGCATGGCCGGGGGTGGGATTGCACGACCGAATCGGGACGGCGGAGCGCGGCGAAACTTTTGTGAAGATTGAGTAAGGACTTGCCGGATCTTTCCTCTGTCCCCGCAATCTGCATTATTCTGGTACCGCAAATCATCATCATTGGCGGCATTCCAAAACCCTCCGAATCCCTGCTAGAATGAAACCCTCACTGCTCGTTCTCGGCCTCGCGGCTGTCGGTCTGCTGATTGCCGGCTGTTCGACTCCTCCCTCGGCGAAAGCCAAACCCGCGGCGCCCGTCGCCCCCGCGCCTGCGCCCGCCAAGGCGCCGGAGGTCGAGCCTCCCGCGCCGCCCACCCCGGTCTCGGCCGAGGCGCTGGCGGTGGTGGAGCGACTGGTCGAGCCCACCGAGGGCGGGCTCCAGCACGAGCGCGCGGAGGCGACCGGTTTTCCCCAGGCGATGGCCTCGCTCCAGACCGGCGCCTCGGCGCCGACCGTGGATCAGCCGATCAACTACAACGGCCAGCCCCCGACCCGCGGCCTCACCGCCGACGGCGCCTCGGCGGAACTCGTCGATCGGGATTGGACCGGCGTCGTGCTGGTGCCGGTGAATGCCGAGTTCGCCAAAGCCTACACCTCGATCGTGCGCCTGACCTCGATCGAGGCGCATCCGCTCAACGACGGGCGGGTGCGGACCTGGATGCGCGTGCGCAACGTGACCAGCGGCCGGGTGCAGGTGGGGGTGGCGTGCCGTTTCATGATGAAGGAGAGCGGCGAGGCCACCATGCCGCGTTTCTACAGCCTCGACATCCCGGTTGGCGAGTATCGCGACGTCTTCTTCGTGTCCCCCAAGGGCTCGCTGACCAACTACACGGTGCTGGTCCGCGCCGGCAGCTGAGCGCTTGTCGGCAGTCCTGCGCCATCTTTCGGCCGTCCTCCTTTCGGGGGGCGGCCGGTTTGTTTTCCGGCCGGGGCGGCCCAGCCGGCTGGGTGCAGCCGAGGGTTGTGTGTCGAGGGACGAGTGCCGAACCGTCGGTGGCACAATCCGCGTCGTTCTTCGGTCTCCACTTCCCTCGGTGATCTGGCTCTCGTTGCTCGCCCCTCGGCGCTCGACTGACGGAATGCGGCTCAGAACGAGGCGAGCAGCTTCTTCAGGTCGACGTGGTCGAGCACCATGCGCTTGATGATCGGGATTTTGTCGGCGTCCTGCGGCTGGGTCTTGATCGTCATGCCATTGATCTTCGAGGCGACGGCGTAGGACTCGGCGGCGACGGCGACGACGGGGATCGGGGTCTTGGCGAGGAGTTCGAGCAGGCGCGGGTGGGGCAGCACGCTGCCGGTGAGGACGATGCCGGAAACGACTTTTCCGCCGGAGAGGCCGGCGGTGGAGATGGTGGCGAAGAGCAGGTCGTCGCGGTCGCCGGGGGTGACGAGGAGCACGCCCGGTTTGAGGGTGTCGATCACGCCCTTGGCGGTCATGGCGCCGATGACGACCTCCTCGATGCGCTCGTTGACGCCGGTGGAGCGGCCGTTGAGCCAGCGGCCCCCGATCTCCTCGACGATCTGCGCAAGGTTGGGCGAGGTAAGTGTTTTCTGGATGGGGAGCACACCGAGCAGCGGCACGCCGAGGCGGGCGAGACCGCGGCCGGCGTAGTCGGCGATGAAGCCGAGCTTGTCGGCCTCGACCTTGTTGACGATGGCGCCGATGACCTCGACGCCCTCGCGGTCGAAGAGGGCCTTGTTCATGGCGATCTCGTCGACGGGGCGGCCGATGCCGCCGGAGGAGACGAGGATGACCTTGGCGTCGAGGATGCGGGCGACGGAGGCGTTGGAGAGGTCGAAGACGGAGCCCACGCCGGCGTGGCCGGTGCCCTCGATGATGGTGAAGTCCTTCTCCCAGGACACGCGGTCGAAGGCGCGGCAGATGCGGTCGACGAGGGCGGGGTGCATGCCGGCCGGATCGGTGAGGTAGCGGCGGGTGAACTTCCCGTCGATGGTGACGGGGCTCATGCTCTCGATCGGGACCTTGACGTGGTAGATGGTGTCGAGGAGCACGGAATCCTCGTCGATCTGGTGGCCCTCGACCTCGACGAAGCGCTGGCCGACGGGTTTGATGAAGCCGACGCGCGGATACAACGTCTGGAGGGCGGCGAAGAGCCCGAGGCAGGTGGTGGTCTTGCCCTCGTTCATCCGGGTGCCGGCGACGAAGATGCGCTTGGTGTCCTTGTTGGTCGGCTTGGCGAGGAGGCCCGCGGGAGCCTCCTGGAAGCTGTCGGGCATGGCGGTGGTGGGCATGAGGAGCTGTGGTCGGTGGACGGTGGACCGTGGTCGGTCGGGAGCGGCGGCGCCAAGCGCCGGCTCAGTCTGAGCCGTAGAGGAGATTGTGGCTTATGGCCTGGACGCCGACGATGGCGGCGGCGCCGAAGACATCGTGCGCGCTGGAGCCGCGGCTGATCTCGGCGGCGGGGCGGGAGAGGCCGGTGACGATCTGGCCGAAGGTGTTGGCACCGGCGAGGACCTGCACGAGCTTGAAGGCGATGTTGCCGGAGTTGAGGTCGGGGAAAATGAGCACGTTGGCGCGGCCGCCAACGCCGCCGGCGACACCCTTGGCCTCGGCGGTGCGCGGGTCGAGTGCGGCGTCGACCTGCATCTCGCCGTCGATCTCGATGGGGAACTTCTGCTCCGGCGCCTTGGCGCGCGCGAGGTCGGTCGCTTGGCGCATCTTCAGGACGGAGGGGCTGGTGGAGCTGCCGTGGCTGGAGTAGCTGAGGAAGGCGACGCGCGGGGTGTCGTTGGTGAGGTGGTGCGCGATGCGCGCGGCAGTGATGCCGATGTCGGCGAGTTGCTCGGCGGTGGGCTCGGGGATGACGCCGCAATCGCCGAGGAAGAGGGAGCCGTCCAGCCCGACCTTGTTCTCGTCGAAGGCCAGGACCATGACAGAGGAGGCGGTATTCACGCCCTCCTGTTTGGGCAGGATCTGGAAGAGCGGGCGCAGTGCGCTGGAGGCGGAGACGGTGGCGCCGCCGATGAGTGCGTCGGCCTGGGCGGTGGCGAGCATCATCGTGGCGAAGTACCCGGGATCGATCATCGTGGCGCGGGCTTCGGCGGGTTGGAGGCCGCGGCCTTTGCGCAACTCCAGGTAGCGGGCGGCAAACTCCTCCAGGTCGCCCGAGCGGGCGGGGGCGACCAGCCGCATGCCCTGCAACGAGATGTCGAGGCGCTGGGCGGCGTCCTTGATGGTCGCGCGGTCGCCGAGCAGGATGGGCGCCCCCATGCGGCGGGTGACGATCTGGCGGGCGGCTTGGATCACGCGCGGGTCGGCGCCTTCCGGAAACACGAAACGTTTCGGATGGCGCTGGAGCTTTTCGACGAGCCGGGGAATCAGCGGCATGGGTGGAGGGGGCGGAAGATGTCGGCGCCAGCCGCGGTGGTCAATGGCGGCGGCGGCGGCGCGCCTGGGCGGAAAAAAGCCCGCCTCCGGCGGAGGCGGGCGCGAAATTCGAGGGCCGGTTACTTCAGCACCACAGCGTCGCCACGCTCCGGCATGTCGCCGCTGACGAGTTTGCAGGTGGAGGCCTTTTCCTTGGTGCTGACGACTTCGATCGTGCCGAGATCTTCGCCGTCGCTGGTGCCGAGAATCTCACCGGTCTCGGGGTCGACGAGCTGTTCGCCCTTGCGGCGGATGGCGAAGGTCTGGCCGGCGCGGATGCCGTAGTTCTCGCCGAGGTTGATGACGATCGCCTGCTCGTTGGCGAGGACGACGTTCCCTTCGAGCGGGTAGGATTCCATCTTCGCGGCGATGAATTTCACGGCCTGGTTGATGCAGTCCTGGGCGGCCTCGCCCATCGGGGTTTTGGCGAAGGTGCCGACCTCGCCGCCCCAGCCATGGCCGGAGTAGCCGAGGTTGAGGCCGGCCTTGCCTGCTTCGCCGCGGATGCGCTCGCTGGCGACGACTTCACTGGTGGTGCTGTCGACGAGCTTCACGACGAGGACGATGCTCGACTTGGCGGAGGAACCGCCGATCGAGAAACCCTTGATCCGTACGCCGCCGGAGTCGCCCGAGGTGTTGGAGGAGGCCTCGGTGATGAGCGCGGTGGCGAGGTAGCGGGCGCTGCGGACCTTGCCGGTCTGGGCGACGCCGGTGGACTTCGCGGCGCGTTTGCTGGAGGCGAGGTCCTGCTCGTTGAGGACGGCATCGAGGTTGCCGCGTTCGACGATGACGAAGCGGTTGGTGGCGAAGAGCGCGGACTCGAGCATGGCGCGCATGTTGTCGGCGTTGCTGTCCTCGAAGTGGCAGCCGGAGGAAATCGAGAAATCAACCACGCCGAGGGCGTGCTTGATCCCGCTGTAGGAACCCATCTGGCTTCCTTTGGTGTCGTCCTTGGTCTTGGTGGCGGTGCTCGGCTTGAGCAGCGTGGTGCCGACATCGGCCTGGGCGACGAGGGCGAACGAGGCGAGGGATACGAGGGCGGCGAGGGTATGGCGTTTCATGGGCGAAGGAGTTACAGGAAGAATAGCTTGCTGGTGGATACGGCGGGCGGAGGGGCGAGGCAAGTCGTTTGGCGGAGGGAGGGCGGGGCCCGCCGGCCGGCCCCACGGGGCGGCATGTAGCGCAATGACAACCACGCCGCCGGATTGGAACGCCGGACAGGTGGGGGATGCGCCCGGGGGCGGGGCCGCGGGTAATGCTCTTGCTCCCTCCGTCGCCCTGCGGGAAGAACGTGGGTCCTCGCATGTCGAAACAACTCGAACGCATCGGATTGGTGGCGGGCACGACCATGGTTTCGCGCGTGCTCGGGCTGATCCGCGACATGCTGACCGCGGCGGTGTTCGGCACGACGGCCCTGGCGAGCGCGTTCTACACCGCGTTCACGCTGCCGAACCTGTTCCGGCGCCTGCTGGGCGAGGGCGCCTTGACGGCGGCCTTCGTGCCGACGCTCAACGAGGAGCTGGAGCGGCGGCAGCGCGCGGGGGCATTCGAGCTGGTGAGCCAGGTCGCCAGCTGGCTGCTGGTGGCCACCCTGGCGGTGGTGGCGGTGTCGATGCTGGTGCTGGGTTCGGGCTGGTGGGAGGGTGGGGCGGCGGCGCTGGGCGCCGCGCCGGAGACGATCGCGCGCTGGCGGCTCGGCGCGGAGCTGGCGGTGTGGCTTTTCCCCTACATGGTGTTCGTGTGCCTGGCGGCGGCCTTCAGCGCGGCGCTGCAGACGCTGGAGCGTTTCCTCGAGCCGGCGCTGTCGCCGATCTGGTTGAACTTGGCGATGATCGCGGCGCTGGTCGGCGGCACCTGGGGCGGCTGGGCGGCGGATGGCGACACCCGCATCCGGCTGTTGTGCGGCGGCGTGCTGGTGGGCGGCTTTTTCCAGATGGCGGTGCCGGCGGTGGCGCTGGTGCGGGAGGGGTGGCGCCCGCGGCTGGACCTGCGGCGCAGCGAACAGATGCGGGCGATCGTCGGGTTGATGGGCCCGACGGTGCTCGGCTCGGCGGTGTACCTGATCAACATGGCGCTGCTGCGGCTGGTGGGGCTGTCGCTCAACGATGCGGCGGTCTCGCTGCTGAACCTGGCCACGCGGTTGATGGAGCTGCCGATCGGGGTGTTCGCAGTGGCGGTGTCGACGGTGGTGTTTCCGCTCATCTCGCGGCAGGCGGCGCAGGGCGACTGGTCGGCGTTCGCCGCGTCGTACCGCCGGGGCATGCGGTTGATTCTCGCGGTGAACATCCCGGCGGCAGTGGGGCTGGCGCTGCTGGCCGAGCCGATCATCCGCCTGCTGTTCCAGCGCGGGGCCTTCGACGCCGCGGACACCGGGGCGATGGTCCCGGTGCTCGCGGTCTTCGCGGCCGGGCTGCCGTTCTTCTCCTTCGTCAACCTTGTGCTGCGCGCCTTCTACGCGCGCAAGGACACCCGCACGCCGGTGCGCGCGGCCCTGTTGAGCTTCGCGGTGAACCTCGGGCTGGGCCTGCTGCTGATGGGGCCGCTCTCGACGGTGGGTCTGGCGCTGGCCAGCAACTTGGCGATCGTCGCCCAAGCGTGGTACCTGCAGGCGCGGCTGGCGCGCGGCGATCCGGCGCTGGCCTTCCATCACCTCTGGCGCGACCTGCTCAAGATCGCCGCCGGCGTGGTGGCGATGGCGGTGGTGGTGTGGGGCACACGGACCGTATTTACGCTAATGCTACAGGCGTCGTGGTGGTGCGACGTGGTCGTGTTGGCGGCGGGAATCCCGCTCGGCATCGCGGTCTATGGCGCAACCCTGTGGGGATTGCGCATCGAGGGACGCGACGAACTGCCGGGATTGGCGGACCGGTTCATGGTCCGGCTCGGGCTGCGGCGCGGGTGAAACGCGGCGCGGGCTCCCGTTCGCCACCCGGAAAAAAATGTGCCCCCGAGGGCGCTAAGCGCTCGCTCGGGGGCAGGCGGGTGGATGGGAGAGCTACAAACTGGTCAGGCTTTCTGGATTTTTCCAGCTTTAATTGCCTTGGCCGTCACAAGAATCCGCTTCACGGAGCCGTTGGGCAGGCGAACCTTCACCTTCTGCAGGTTCGGTTTGAACCAGCGCTTGGTGATCGCGGTGACGTGCGTGCCGATGCCGCCGCTCTTTTTGGACTGACCCTTACGGTGGATGATGCTCCCCCGGGAGGGACGCTTGCCTGTGATCGCGCAGATTCGAGCCATGGTGAAAGTGATTAAAGGGACGAGAGCATCCGGTGGGCGGATGGCATGGCAAGAGCTTTTTTCGCCGCGTCCACCGCGGGCTGCGCGATCAGGCCGCACGGCGGCCGTTTCCGAAAAAGGGTTTGCGCGGTGAGTCGTGGCGGCTGTTTCATCCCTGTTCCATGTCCGACCCTGACACCTCCAGCGGCGCCGCGGCGCCCGGCTTGACTCCCGCCGACGAGGCGACCTTGGGCGAAGCGCTGAAGCGCTGCTCGCCTGCGACGTTGGAGGCCGCGCTGGCCTACCGGCGCAGCGGCGATGTGACGGTGATCCCCACGGTGGTGCTCGGCATCATCGAGCGGTTCGTAGATCCGGAGCACCGCCCGCGGCTGAAGACGGGTGAGACGGATCTGCGCGTGGTCGAGGACCTCGGGGTGGATTCCCTCACGATGCTGGAGGTGGTGATGCTCGTGGAGGAGAGCCTGAAGGTGTCGATCAAGAACGAGGAATTGCGCGACCTCCGCACCGTCGCGGACATCAACGCCTTTATCGAGGCGCGGCTGAGCGGACGGACGGTGGTGGCGCCGAAGCATCTCCCGGCGGAGGTGGTGTACGAGGTGATGCCGATGCAGCCACCGTTCCTTTTCATCCAAGAGGCCACGTTGAGCGCGACGGCCGCCAGCGGCCGTTACCAGGTCGCGGGCACGGAGTTTTTCCTGCAGGGGCATTTCAAGAACAACCCGGTGCTGCCCGCCTCGATCATGTTGGAGGCGCTGGGGCAGCTCGCGGTGCTTTTCCTGCTGCGCAGCGGCGCGCCGGAACTCGAGCAACCGGTGGATCCGGCGGCGGTGTTCTTCACCAGTTGCGAAGGCGTGCGGTGCTCGCGGGTGGTGAAACCGGGCGAGACGCTCCTGCTCTCCATCCGCCCGAAGCGGATCAAGGCGCCGCTGGCGACCTTCGAAGGTACGGTGAAGGTCGGCGGCGAACGGGCGGCGTTTGCCGAGGAGATCACGCTGACGTTCGGGTTCCTCGCCCCGGCGCCGACGACCGCCGTGGCGCCGGCGTCCTGAACTCCGGCAGAGAAGCAATCAAAAGGGCCGGTCGATGACCGGCCCTGTGTGGGTGCAAAGGAGAGAACAGCGTCAGCGGGTGCTGAAGCGGTAGACGGTGGTCGTCGCGTAGCGTTCGCCGGGGCGCAGGATCGTGCTCGGGAACGTAGGCTGGTTGGGCGAATCCGGGTAGTGCTGCGACTCGAGGCAGAAGCCGCTGCGCTTCACGTAGGGCAGGCCGCGTTTGCCGATGAGCGAGCCGTCGAGCCAGTTGCCGCTGTAGAGCTGGAAGCCGGGCTCGGCGGTGAACATCTCAAGCACGCGGCCGGTCTCGCTGTCGTAGACCTCGGCGGCGGGAGCGAGGGCGCGGCCGGGGGCGGGATCGACGACGAAGTTGTGGTCGTAGCCGTTGCCGAACTCGAGCTGCGGGTGCTTCTCGCCGATGCGGGCGCCGATGGTCTCACCGGTGGTGAAGTCGAAGGGCGTGCCGGCCACGGGGGCGATGCCGGTCGGGATGAGACCGGAGGAGACGGGCGTGTAGCGCGCGGCGAAGAGCTTGAGCTGGTGGTCGAGGATGTCGCCGCGGCCCTCGCCCTTGAGATTGAAGTAGGAGTGGTTGGTGAGGTTGACCGGCGTGGCCTGGTCGGTCGTCGCCGAATAGTCGATGCGCAGCTCGTCGGCGTCGGTCAGGCGGTACTCGACGGTGACGGCGAGGTTGCCGGGGAAACCTTGGTCGCCGTCGCGGCTGAGGTAGGTGAGGCGCAGGCCGGCGGCGCCGGGTTCGTCGAAGGGCGCGGCGGTCCAGAGGACCTTGTCGAAGCCGAGGGGGCCGCCGTGGAGGTTGCAGGGCTGGCCGCCGGGGGTGTTGTTGGCGGCGAGGGTGTAGGTGCGTCCGTCGATGGTGAACGTGGCGCCGCCGATGCGGTTGCCGAAGCGGCCGATGGTGGCGCCGAAGAACGGCGAGCGGTCGACGTAGGGCTCGACGGAGCCGAAGCCGAGCACGATGTCGTCGAGCCGGCCGGTGCGGTCGGGCACGAGGAGGCGCACGAGGATGCCGCCGAAGTCGGTGATCTCGGCGCGGGCGCCGGACTTGTTCTGGAGGCTGAAGAGGCGGGCTTCACGGCCGTCGGGAAGGCGGCCGAAGGATTGGGAGGGGAGCATGGCGGAGAAAAGCGGGAAGGCGCGGAGCGCGCGGTGGCCACCGATACGATACGGTGCGGCGGCGCGGTCGAGACGCAAAGGAGCGGTCCGGGCGGCGTTGTGCATCTAACGTTTGAACCGGACGGGGCGGCGGGCGGGGCGCCGCGTTCTCCCCGCTGGCGGGGAGTTTTCGTTTGCCGGTGCCCGGATCGGGCGGCTTAACCGCTGCGTTGCGCAGGTCGCCGCTGTGCCTCCCCCCCGAACCCCTGGCGAAGCCTTCCCAAACCCAACAACGCTCCGTTCCCCCCTCGGAGATTTAGCGTATGTCTGAAACGTTCAACCTCTCGACACTCGACATTGTCGTCTTCCTCGCCTTCGTGGCGGCCGTCGTCGGCCTCGGTCTCTATAAGAGCAAAGGCGAAGGCAAGGACAGCGAGTCCTACTTCCTGGCCGGGCGCGGCCTGAAATGGTGGCTGATCGGCGTCTCGCTGATCGCGGCCAACATCTCCTCCGAGCAGTTCGTGGGCATGTCCGGTTCGGCCGCCGACTATATGGGCATGGCGATCGCCAGCTACGAGTGGATGGCGGCGATCACGCTGGTGGTGGTGGCCTTCGCGTTCCTGCCGTACTTCCTGCGTACGGGCATTTTCACGATGCCGCAGTTTCTCGACCAGCGCTATGGCAGTACGACGCGGGCGATCATGGCGTTCATGACGATGGTGCTGCTGGTCTTCGTGACGCTCACCGGTGTGATCTATGCCGGCGGCCTGACCATGAGTGAACTCTTCGTCGGGCATCCCACCTTTGGCCTCGGGCTGGTGGGTTGGTGCTGGGTGCTCGGCGTGTTGGCGGCAGTCTATATCGCAGCGGGTGGTCTGAAGGCCTCGGCCTGGGCCGATCTCATCCAGGGCATCGCGCTCATCCTGGGCGGCGCGGTGATCGCGTATTTCGCTTTTGGCAAACTTGGAGCCACGCCCGTGGCCGAGCTGACCGCCGGCAGCGCCACCCCTGGCACGGTGGCCGACACCGCCAGCGGCCTGAGCAAGCTCATCGCGCTCAACAACGACAAGATGAGCATGGTGCTCCCGCGCGAGGACAAGAACATCCCGTGGACGGCGCTCCTGCTCGGCCTGTGGATTCCGAATTTCTATTACTGGGGCCTTAACCAGTACATCACCCAGCGCGTGCTCGGCTCGAACTCCCTGCGCGAAGGTCAGCGCGGCATCGTCTTTGCCGCGGCGATGAAGCTCATCATCCCGTTCGTCATCGTCATCCCCGGGATCATCGCCTTCAACCTCTACAGCAAGGACCTCAGCGCGATCGACCAGCGCAAGAGCGCCACGGAGTGGGCCGCCCACGCCGAGCATCTCGGCAACCCGGCCTCCGGCCACTTCTTCGAGGCCGGTGAACAGTGGAGCCGCCTCAATCCCGAGAAGGCGCTCGCCATCCAGGCGCACAACGTCGCCGTGCTTACGGCCAAGGGCGGCAAGGTCGACGACTTCCAGAACGCGCCGCTCACGCACAGCCAGAACTCCGACCTGCTGCTCCGCCTCGAAAAGTACAAGGATCTCACCAAGCACACGTTGCTCGGCTACAAATACGACGCCGCCCTGAATCTCCTCATCAAGAACCTGATTCCCGAGAACACCGGTCTGCGTGGCTTCATCATCGCCGCGCTCTTCGGCGCGATCGTGAGTTCGCTGGCCGCCGTGCTCAACGCCGCCTCGACCATCTTCACGATGGACATCTACCAGCGCTATATTTCGCCGAAGGCGACCCAGCGCGGACTGGTCATGTCCGGTCGGGTGGCGGTGGTCGTATTCGCTCTGATGGGTTGCGCGCTCGCCCCGAACCTCGACAAGTTCGGCAGCATCTTCAAATACATCCAACAGTTCCAGGGCTACGCGTCGCCCGGCATCCTCGCCGTCTTCGTCTTCGGTATTCTGAATCGTCGGGCACCGGGCGCCGCCGGTGTCACCGGTCTGCTGCTCAACCCGGTGCTGTACTTCCTCATCGACCAGTACACCGACATCGCGTTCCTCGATGCGATGGGCATCTGCTTTTTCAGCGTGCTCGCGGTGATGTGGGTTATCGGCAAGGTCGCCCCGCTGGCCCAGCCGGTTGAGTTCAAGCTCAACACGACGATGGCGTTGGAGACATCGCAGTCGGCCAAGATCGCGGGTATCGCCGTCGTGGTGATCACGCTGGTGCTCTACGTGATCTTCAGCCCCTGGGGTATCGCCGGTAAGCTTCGCCAGAGAAAAGCCTAACAGATCTCTCGCCCGGCGGCCCCAGCGGTCGCCGGGCTTTTTGCTGTGTGCGCGGGGCAATCCGGCGCCCGCTGTGTGCACCGGCCTAATCTCCTTTGACCATCTCGTACACGTCCCAGGCGCCGGCGAGGCAGTCGCCAATCTGCGCGAGCGTGCCGCCCCATTGCACGACCTGATAGACCTCCAGCACCGAGCCGGCCCAGTTGACGTAGCTGCCGGGGTTGTCGGCGCCGGTCATGCACTTGAGCCAATCCTGGCCGGTTTTGTCGGGGCTGCCGCCGCCGAGCAGCGCCTGCATCACGGCCATGTTACACTTCAAGTTGGAGAGGTTGAGTTTGATGACCTGAAGGTACTCCATCATCGAGAGACCTTCGGCGCCTTCGCCGCGGCCGATCGTACGGCCGTCGAGCGGGTTGATGCTCCACCACACGCGCGGCTCGGCGCCGCCCGGAAACACCAGGAGCTTGCCGGTCTCGCCACCGCGAATACCCCAGACGGCCAACGGGTGCGGCCGGGCCCGGCCGAGGTCGCCGGACTCGGTGGCGAGCACGGCCAAAGGGGCCTTCCCGGCTTTCTCGGCGAGTTGCCAGAGTTCGTAGGTGCCGCGGGGCGCCGGGGGCGGCAGTTGGCGGCGCAGCAGCGCGGTCTCGAGCAACGTCGAAGCAATCCCAAGACGCACGTTGGCCGCGTACGCCGCGGGGAACCCCTGCTCGGTGCGCGGCACGAGCGCGAGCCCGTCGAACGCGACATCGAGCGCGACGCGGGCCGTGATCTCGCTGGAGCGTTCGTCGGGGCAGAGCTGATTCGAGACGAGCACGACGGTCGGCCCGGTTTGCAGGGTGAGTTCGGGGTGGTCGCGCAACTGGCGGGCGGCGAGGGCGAGCCGGCCGAGTTGCCAATCGTGGAGCAGGCCGGGGAAACGCTTGAGCTCGTCGTGGCCCTCGAAGCGTTTCGGGTCTGCCGACGTGAGCACATCGCCGAGGGTGGCGGCGTTGGCGGTGGTGGCGTCGAGTGCGAGCCAGGCGACCGAGAGCGGACCGAGGGCGCCGCCGCACGCGAGGATGTCGGCGGTGTAGATCGGAAGTTTCCCGGGGCGGAGTGCGCCGGTGAGCAGGCGTTTCTGGCACACCACGGGTTGGCCGGGTTCGCGGATCTCGAGGATGAGGCAAAGCGGATGCACCGTGGCCGAGGTGGTCGGTGTCATCGGCGGGAGCGCCGCTGAGGCCGCGGGCGTGGCCGGGGCGGACTCGGGCTCTTCCTCCTCCTCGCCGCCAAACGCGCCGCCGAACATGTCTCCGACTCCTTGGCCGAGTTTGCCGGCATCGCCCGCTTTGCCGCCGCCGCTGCCGAGCAGCGTGCCGTCGCGGGTGAAGACGGGGCCGGCGAGTGGGGAATCGCCGTGGCGCAGCACGACCTGGAACTGCTCGAGCTTGCTCAGGCGCTCGCGCCAGATGGCGGGCGCCCAGGTGAAGGCCGGGTCGTCGTAGGCGATGTTGACGGGCACGATCTCCAGCCGCGCCGGGTTCAAGCCGAGGGCGGAGAGGTCCTTCGCCCAAGTGAAGAGGGTGATGGGTTCGGCGGCGCCGTCCGCGGCGGCGGGTTCCATCTGCACGGTGAGGATGAACTGCGTGCGCTGGTCCTCGGGCACCTCCTCCAGGCGTTCCAGATCATCGGATACGGCGGTGACGGGCGGGGCGGCGTCGGGCCCGGGCGAGAGCACGAGCGGGGTGCCGTCGAGGTCGATCTCGACGAGCACGCGGGTTTGCAGCGCCTGCTGGAGGCGCGCGGTCGCGGCGGCGGCGCCGGCTTTGGCGTCCGCGAGTTTGCCCGCGGCGGACTCGATCTTGGTGGCCACGGCCTCGACCGGTGCGCCGGCCTCGCGGAGCTGCGTGGTCCAGAGCTGGGCGGCGCGGGCCTGGTGGTTGCGCACGCTGGCGAGGTCGATGCCGTGTTCGGCGAGCAGGTCGGCCGCGGGGCGCGGGGCGTCGGCGGCCGGCGCGGTGTCGGCGGCGAGTTTGCGCCAATGGCATTCACGTTTCAACCACGCCGCTTGCACGGCGGCGATCTCCGCGGGCGTGCGCGGCACTGCGAGGTAGCGGGGCGAGTAGCCGCCGGCGCGGAGCATCTCGCCGAGCAGCAGGGCGCGGTCCCAGTCGCCGCCGGCCATCGCGGCGAGCGTGCCGTCGGCGCCGCGGTTGCTGCCGAAGGACGGGTCGTAGGCGATCTTCTCGCGGACCCAGCTGGCGAGGCCGGCCGGATCGGTGGCGAGGAACGTGGCGACCTGCGCGGGATTGTGGGGGCAGGTGCCGCCGTCGATCACGCGTTCGCGCACGGCGGCGCAGTACTGCACGTAACGCTGAATGCGTTCCTCGCGGGAGAGGGCGGTGGAGGCCTGGCCGGTGGCGGCGCCGAGGAGCAGCAGGCCGGCGAGCAGGCGCGTGACAGACGGGATGCCGCGGAAAGCGGAGCGTCGGGGCATCCGGTGGGAACGATGCAGGATGTTCATGGCAAACCTCTGGTTGCAGAGCGGAGCGGGGGCGGACGGTGTTCGAACTGAATACCCGCGGCAGCGGCGGTGTCGACCGTTGAAAAGACCGGTGCGCGGCGTGGTAGTGCCCGGATGGCTGCAAACGGCGCTCGCCTCGGTCCGTCCCGGGTTTTTAATGGCCGCCGATGCGCCTGCCGACCCCGTTCGCCTCCGCCCATCCCATCGCCGCCCTGCTGCTCGGAGCCCTGTGGCTGTGGGGTGCGGCGGGCCTGTCCGCCGCGGATTACCCGAAGGCGGCGGAGAACGGCTCGCTGCGGCTCACCGTCGAGGGCGTGCGCGTGGCTCCGAACTTCGGTGACAACGCCGCCCCGGCCGGGCGCCAGTGGTGCGTCGTGCGCGGCCGCTGGGAGAACCGTATCGACAAGAAGCGCGCCGCCGAGCGCGGGTTGGCGACCGCACTCGATGTGAGCGACCTCGCCAAGCACCTCTACCTCGTGGTCGACGGCGCGAGCCTCGGGGCCTTGCAGCAGCTGGACGGCGTCGGCGGCCGGAGCTCGCTCGCCGCGGTCGCGATCGAGAAGCCCGGCGCTTTCGTCGTGGGCGAAATGGTTTTCGAGATTCCGGCGGGTGCGTACACGAGCGCCGAACTGCGCTACTACGACGACATCTCCGGCCACTTCCGCCTCGCGCTGACCGGTGCGCCGCCGGAGGCGAAGCCGCTCGGCGCGGTGGTGCGCAACGCGATCGCGGAGTTCGCGGTCTTCGCGGTGCGCGATCCGGCGCCGGCCGCGGGGGATACAGCGGTGCCGGTGGGCAGCCGTGCCGTGGCGATCGAACTGCGGGCCCGCAGCGTGTGGCGGAACAGCGGCCCGGCACCGGAGTACGACTTCTCCCTGCCGGCTGGGGCGCAGGTCGAGCGCGTCAATCTCGTCGACTGGCCCGGCACGCGGCAGTCGTTCGTGTTGGTCTCGGATGGTGAATACGCCGCCACGCCTGTCGGCGGCACCTTGCCGGACGACGCGCGTTTCCTGCCCGAGCTCTTCACCGGTGGCACGTTGGTGTTCCACGTGCCGGCGGAGGCGAAGTCGCTGGAGCTGATCGGCACGCTCGGCCGCGCGGCGACGGAGGCGGGCGTGATGGACTTCGCGCCGGTGCGGTTGCCGGTGCGCGGCGGGGCGGCGAAGCCCGCGCCGTGGACGATGCCGCTGCGGCTCACGGACGAGATGTTCACGGTGGCCGTCGGCGCGCGCCGGGTCGCGAGTTTCGCCGGGGAGCCGGCGGGCGAGGACCGGGAGTTTGTGGTGCTCGACGTGGGCGTGGAAAACACGGGCGGCGGCGGCGAGTACTTCCAGCCGGAGGCGCAGCTGCAGCTCGTCGACGCCGAGGGCGGCCTGACGAATTGCGACGAGATCACCGGTCGCGGACCGCGGTCGCCCGGAGCGCAGCTGTACGTGCCGGCCGGGGAGCGGCGGCGTTGCGAACTGGTGTTTCGGGTGGCGAAGGGCGCGTCACCGAAAATCAACTTCCGCGGCGGCAGCTTCGAGGCGCAGCACGAGCTCCCTTGATCACCGCCATCCGTGCGCTCCAATCCCCTCTCTTCCATGAAAGCTCTGTTCCTGATCTCACGCGCCGCTCTCGCGGCCGCGTTTCTGGTGGCGTTGGCGTCCCCGGCGCTCGCGGCCGGCAATCGCTACGACGACCGTGAACGCAATTCCAAGTACGAGGCGCGCGACGAGGATGAGGAGGACGCGCCGCCGGCGACCGAGGAGGAAGGCGAGGCGTCCGCGGCCAGCGAGGAAAGCCCGCCCGCGGAGGTCACAGAGACGGCGCCGGCAGCCGAGGAACCGCCGCCCGCGCCCGAAGAGCCTGCCCCGGAGCTGCCGCCGCTCCCGGCGGCGGCGGATGTGTCGCTGGTACTCAGCAGTGCGATGGAGGAGGGCAGCCGCGCGCCGCGGGACATCGCCTCGGAGTACGACACGAATGTCCCGACGCTCTTCGCGACCGTCACGATCCGCGACGCGCGCACCTACGTGCTCACGGGGCGGATCATCGCGGTCGCGGTGGACGAGGTTTCACCCGGGACCGAAGTACTCGCCGCTTCGGGACAGGAGTGGATCAGCGAGGAGAACCGCACCGCCGCGGTGTACTTCCCCATGCCCACCGGCCTCCTGACCGCGGGCAGCTACCGGTTGGAGATCATCGAGGGCGAAGGCCCTCGGCGCGTGATCGCGACGGCGCCTTTCAACGCCCGGCTCGCGCCGCTGCCGCCGGCGAGCCAGTTCAAGCTTCTCGTCCATGCCGGGAGCGAGGCGCCGGCGGACGAGGCGCCGGGTGAGGTGCCGAGCCGCCTGACCAATCTTTACGCCACGATGGAGACGCAGGTGCCGACGACGCTGGCGGCGCGGCCGCGGATCGTGGTCGAGGAAGTGGCCGGTTTGGCCCGCGGGCGGGTGATGCATGAGGGAGACGTGGCGCCGCCGTCCATGGCGTTGAGCCCGGAAGTGTTGCGCACCACGGCAACGATGACGCTCCCCCGTTTCGGCCTGCCGCCCGGGCGTT